>NZ_PITY01000029.1:0-67193 GCF_017577275.1 Thermobifida sp. | reverse complement strand
GCTGACCCTGCCGCGGGCGTTCGGGTTCTCCACGGCGGCGCAGTACGCCGCGGCGCGAGCGGCCGAGTCCTACCTGCAGCGGGTGATTCCCGGGGAACCGGCCGCCGGTCTGAACGCGCGGGCGCTCGCCGGTGTTGCCTCGGACGGGCGCGACCTGTCGTCCCTGTTGGCCCAACCCGCGATCACCGTGCTGACCTACCTCGCCGGCGGGCGCGCTCTCGCCGACGCGATGGCCGCGGCCGTCGCCGCCCTCGAACTGATCGTCGGCACGCAGGTGTCCGACGCCGGGCGTGGCGCCGACCTCGTCGGTATGGCCGCGCGCCCGCGTGTGGTCGCCTACACGCGCGTCGTGAACCTCCCCGCGTGCGCCCGGTGCATCATCCTCGCCGGGCAGACCTACGCATGGAGCGAGGGGTTCGCCCGGCACCCGCGGTGCGACTGCGAGGTGCTGCCGCTGACCGACGACGACCCGGCGCCGTTCTCGCCGCGCGAGCTCTTCGAGCAGATGAGCCCCGACGAGCAGGTGCGTCGCTTCGGTGCGGCCGGCGCCGAAGCGATCCGGGAGGGCGCCGACCTCGGTCAGGTCGTCAACGCCCGGCGCGGCATGAGCGTCGCCGGGGCGCGTCTGGTGACTCGGGAGGGCATGACCCGCCGCGGCTACGCCGGGCGGCGCCTCGGCTCGACCGACGATCGCGGCCGGTTCCGTCCTTCACGTGCGCCTCGGCTGATGCCCGAGCAGATCATCGCCGAGGCCGACGGTGACCGCGGCGCCGCGATCGAGGCGCTGATCAGGTACGGCGTCCTCACGCCCCGCCGCGAGGACGCCGCGCCCGCTCCGGTGCCCGAACCGGTCGTGCTCACCCCGCCGGCACCGTCCGAGCAGGCGCTGCCGGACCCGCCGACCATGGCCGACGCCGACCTCGAATCCGAGCTCGCCGAGCTGATGCAGGCCGGCGACTTCGACTCGCCCCGGTTCTCCGCGCTCATGGCGGAGATGGACCGGCGCGAGCAGGCCGGCCGCGACGCCGAGCAGGCGCCCGACGTCGAGCCCGATCAGGGGCCGGTCGACGGGAGCGTCACGGCAGCCGACCTCGCGTGGCACGACGACGAGCGGCTGTCCGAGCTGCTGCTGACTGCGTTCGCCGAGGGGCGCACGCGCGACGCCGCGGTGATCGAGGCCGCGATCGACCGGCGGGCCGAGGCCGCCGAGGCGCCGCCGGCCGAGGTCTGGGTCGATCCCGACGAGACCGATGCCGAGCGGGGACGCCGCGAGCGCGAAGACGCGCAGTACGCCGAGATGGCGCGGCTCGTCGAGGAAGAGGGCTACGGCTGGGAGCAGGCTGCGGCCGAAGTGCAGGGCCGCTCGATCGAGTCGATCCGGCGCGAGGCGTACCTTGCCGAGCACCGGTCGGCGAGCGACCGGCGCAGCTTCACCGAGGTCGCCCGCGAGCAGTACAAGCTCTACGTCGCCCGCGCCTACGAGCAGGCCGAGGATGCGACCCGCGGCTACCTCATCACCAACGAGGCCAGAGCCCGCGGGGTGGACCCCGAGTCGCTGTTCTCCGGTCCGCGCGCCCGCGCCGAACGATGGGCCTCGGAAGAGCTCAAGCGGTGGTGGGACGAATACGGCAGACTGACGTTCGAGGACTTCGTCGCCGAGATCGAGTCCGGGCGCGGCACCGACGCCGGCCGAGACTACAACCGGTAGGGGGCGCCGTGTCGATGGCGAACGAGCTGATCCGCGCCCGCGCCGCCGGTGTGCGCGCGGCCGAGAACGACGAGCCGCGTTCCTCGTCCCCGTACCGGCCGGACGCGCCGACCGCACGCGAGCGGATGCTGTGGCGCGCCTGGAACTCCGGATACGAGTCGGTGCGGCCGATGCCGATCGACTACAGCAGCTAACCGCACCCGCTGACGACCCGCCCACCGAGGCGGGTTTTTTCATGCCCGCCCGCGCGCAACGCGCGGCGTTCACCGACCCCGCAACGGGAGTTCTCACCATGCCTGAACCGATGCTGCCCACCCACCCCGACACCGGCCTGACCGCGATCGGGCTGCGCCGCAACGGCGCCCCCATCTGGCCCGTGATCGGCGGTGCCGAGGACACCCCGGACACCGCCCCCGGGACCGACACCGACCTCGACGACGAGCTCAACGAGGCGGACGTCGACGAGGACCAGGACGACGAGCCCGACGGTGCCGCCGCCCTCGGCGACCCGGGCAAGCGCGCGCTCGATGCGATGAAGACCAAGTGGCGCACCGAGCGCGAGAAGCGCCGCGCGGCCGAGGCCGAGCTGTCCAAGCAGCGGGCCACCCCGGCCGAGGGCGACGAGCCGGACGCCGAGGCGATCCGGCAGCAGGCCGAGCAGGCGGCCGTCGCCAAGGCGAACGCGCGCATCGTGCGCGCCGAGGTCCGCGCCGCCGCGGCCGGCCGACTCGCCGACCCCGGCGACGCGCTGCGGTTCCTCGACGCCGAGCAGTTCGAGGTCGACGCCGACGGCAACGTCGACGCCGACGAGCTCGCCGACGCGATCGGCGAGCTGCTCAAGTCCAAGCCCTACCTCGCCGCGCACGGCGGCCGACGGTTCCAGGGCACCGGCGACGGCGGCGCCCGCAAGGGGTCGCGCCCGTCGCAGATCACCAGCCGCGAGGACCTCGCCAAGATGCAGCCGGCCGAGCGGCTCAAGGCCCACACCGACGGACGCCTGCGGCGGATGCTGCAGGGCGACTAAGGAGACCCGACCATGCCCATCACCAACTTCATTCCCGAGCTCTGGAGCGCGGCCGTACAGGTCCCGTTCGAGAAGACCCTTATCTACGCACAGGGGACGGTGTCGAACCGGCAGTACGAGGGACAGATCCGCGAGCAGGGCAACACCGTGCACGTCACCTCGATCGCCGACCCCACCGTGCGCCCCTACGACAAGTCGACCGACCTGACGACCGAGGACCTCGACGACGAGCAGGTGTCCCTCACTGTCGACCAGGGCGCCTACTTCAGCTTCCGCGTCAACGACGTCGACCGGGTGCAGGCCGCCGGCGACTTCCAGGGACCGGCCACCCAGCGAGCCGGGCACCGTCTCGCCGACGGGCTCGACCGCTACGTCGCCGGGCTCTACACCGGCGTCGACCCGGCGAACAACCTGACCCCCGCCGAGGGCGATCCGGCGGCGGTCACCCCGATCGACATCACCGACCCCGGCGCCGCCTACGACGTGCTCGTCGCCCTGGGCGTGCGCCTCGACGAGGCCGACTGCCCGACCATGGGCCGCTACGTCGTGGTCCCGCCGGACTTTCACGGCAAGCTGCAGAGCGACGACCGGTTCGCCCGCGTCGATGCCTCCGGCAGCAACGAGACGCTGCGCAACGGAATCGTGGGCCGCGCCGCGGGCTTCGACGTCCTCAAGTCGAACAACGCCCCGTCGCCGACGTCCGGTCAGCGGGTCGTTCAGACCGGCATCCCCGACGCGATCAGCGTCGCCGAGCAGATCACCCAGACCGAGGCGCTCCGCGCGCAGGCGCGGTTCGCCGACATCGTCCGAGGTCTGCACATCTACGGCGCCCGACTGTTCCGCCCCGAGGGCATCGCCGTCGCCACGGTGACCGTCCCCGCGGGGGTGTGACGCCGTGGCCGACCTGATCCTCGCCCGTGGCGCGGCCGGCGCGACGTTCGCCGTCGACCCGGCCGTGCCGTGGGTCGCCGCGCAGCTCGACCGCGGCGCCCTGGTCCTCGTCGAGCAGCCGCCCCGCGCCGAGCCGGACAGCGAGCAGCAGCCGGAGCGACCGGCGCAGGCCGCGCCGAAGTCCACATGGGTCGCCTACGTCGCCGAGGTCACCGACCTGACCGCCGAGGACGCCGAGGCGCTGACCAAGGCTGAGCTCGTCGAGCTCGCCGGATGACGGAAGGGGGAACACCGTGCCCCTTCCACCCCTGGCCACCGTCGCCGACCTCGACGCACGCGGCGTCACCGTCGACGAGGGCGAAACCGTCCGCGTCGAAACGTTCCTCGCCTCGGCGTCGGCTGCGGTACGCGAGGCCGCCGGATGCGCGATCTCCGAAACGACCTCGACGATCAGCCTGCCCGGAACCCCCGGGCCGTGGCTGACCCTGCCCGCCCCGCCGGTCAGCGCCGTCGACGAGGCGCTCGTCGACGGCCAGGCCGTCACCGACTGGCGGCTCGTCGGCGGCCGACTGTGGCGCCCGTCCGGGTGGCAACCATCCGTGCCGTGCGAGGTCACCGTCACCTACACCCACGGCCTTCCCGACGTACCCGCCGACCTCGTCGACCTCGTGTGCCGCATCGCCGCGGCGACCCTCGTCGCCTCACGCGGTAACGAGGACGGCACCGGGATCGCGGCCGGCGACGTCCGGTCCGAGCGGATCGGCGACTACTCGGTGACCTACGGGGACGACGGCGGGATCACCGAGCTCGAACTGCCCGACCACCTGCGCCGCCGGTTGGCGGCGCGGTTCGGCGGGGGCACCGGCCTCATGGAGTCCCGATGAGGGGCCGCGGGATCGGGCACCTGCTGAACGCCCGCGTCGAGGTATGGCGCGCCGTCCTCGCCGACGACGGCGGGGGCGGACAGATCGAGACGTGGGAGCCGCAGGGCACGCAGCCCGCGCGGCTGTCGCAGCCCTCCAGCGCGCAACGCGAAGCCGGCGACCAGCTCGGCGCCGAGCTGACCCACGTCGTCTACCTGCGGCCGTCGGCCGACGTACGCCGCGGCGACGAACTGCGCCGCGCCGAACAGAGGCTGCAGGTGCGCGCGGTCTTCGAGCCGAGCGTCGCCGGGACCTACCGGCGAGCCGACTGCACATCACGCCAAGCCGAAGGGGGCCGTGATGGAGCCCGAGCGCGAGATGCCCGTCGTCATCAGGATCGGCGAACACGAGGTCACCGCCGGAACCCTGACCGTCGACCCCGCCGAACCCGTGGCGCCGCAGATCGCCGAGTTCCTGCACACGGTCGCCGACACCGTCGCCGACATCACCGACGACGAGCAGGAAGGGGACGAGTGATGGCCCGGTTCCGCGTGCGCACCATCGGCGCCAAGACCGCCAAGCGCGCTCTCACCCGGCTCACCACCGACATGCACGACGTGCAGGAAGAGGTCGCCGAGAAGTGGGCCGAGGACATGTACGCCGGCGCCGTCGCCGACGTCCCGGTCGACTCCGGTGACCTCGCCCGCGCCCTGGAGAAGCGCGTCAAGGGGTCCGGCGCGACAGCCGACGCGCAGGTCGGGGTGTGGACCGACGACGAGTACTACTCGCAGTTCGTCGAGTTCGGCACGTCCAAGATGGCGGCGCAGCCGTTCATGTATCCCAACGCCCGCCGCGCGAACCGCAAGGTCCGCGGCTGGGTCCGTGAGGGCATCGACAAGCGGGTCGGCGACTGATGGCCGCCGCGGCATGGCCCCTGCAACAGGCCGTCTATCAGCGGCTGATCGCCGACCCCGACCTGACCGCCATGTGCGGCGTGTACGACGAGGTCCCCGAGCCCGCGCCCTACCCGCACGTCTCGGTCGGCGAAGTCGTCGAGGAACCCGACGACACCCACGACAACCAGGGGTTGAGCGTGGCGTTCGTGCTCCACATCTGGTCGAAGTACCGCGGCTTCGGCGAGGTCGGGCGCGTCCTCGCCCACCTCGACCGGCTGCTCGACCGGCAGCCGCTCGCCGTTCCGGGGTTCGAGGTCGTCGCGTTCTTCCGCGAGCACCACCGCGTCGTGCGCGACCCCGACCCCACCATCCGACATTGCCCGGTCCGGTACCGGGTGTGGCTGAACAAGGAGACCTGACATGGCAGGACGCGACGGCTTCGGGACCGAGCTGCGGAGAGGGGACGGCGCCGACCCCGAAGTGTTCGAGCCGATCGGCAACGTCGGCACGTTCTCCGGCCCCAACTCCGAGCGGGAGACCTACGACGTCACCGCGCACGACAGCCCCAGCAACTTCCGCGAGTTCATCGGCGGGCTGATCGACGGCGGCGAGGTGTCCGTCGAGTGCCACTACGACCCCGACAAGCACGACGACATCTACGGCGACTTCAAGAACCCCGACCCCATCAACTACGAGATGGAGAGCCCGGTCGGCGAGGTCTGGGCGTTCTCGGCGCTGCTGACCGGCTTCGAGCGCGAGATGCCCGTCGACGGGCAGATGGCCGCGACCCTGACATGGCAGGTGTCCGGCGAACCCACGATCACCCCCGCCCCGGCCCCCGTGCCCTGACCGACAAGGACGACTGACCGATGACCACTACCCAGACCGGCGAGTTCCTCGGACGCGACGCCATCCTCGGCGCCGACGACCTCGCCTACGACACCGTCCCCGTCCCCGAGTGGGGCGGGACCGTGCGCATCCGCGCGCTGACCGGAACCGAGCGGGACCGGTTCGAGGCCGAGGTCGCCGGCAACGGCAAGCGCCTGAAGCTCGACAACGTGCGCGCGAAGTTCGTCGCCCGCTGCATCGTCGACGCCAAGGGCAACCAGGTGTTCGGCACGGCCGACGTCGCCGCTCTGGGCCGCAAGAACGCGGCCGTGCTCAACCGCGTGTTCGAGGCGTGCCAGAAGCTGTCCGGCCTGACCGACGAGGACGTCGACGAGCTTTTGGGGGAATGAGGCGCCGGCCCGAGCGTGAGTTCTACTTTCGCTTGGCCGGCCACCTCGGCATGACCGTCGCCGAGCTGCTCGCCCGGATCAGCTCACGCGAGCTGACCGAGTGGGCCGTCTACGAGCGCCGCGCCGGACCCCTCGGCGGGCGCCGCGGCGACATTCAGGCCGCGATCGTCGCCGCGGACGTCTACAACGTCAACCGCAAGAAGGGCGCCAAGCCCGTCGACCCCGAGAAGCTGCTGCCCACCTGGGACGACTACCAGTCCGACGACCAGATGTGGGCCGCGATCCGGCAGGCCAACGCCGCCATGGGCGGAACCGAAGCTGACTGATTGAGCCGTGCGGGAGGTGATCCCGCGTGGCGACCGTCGCATCCCTGCTCGTCAAGCTCGGGCTCGACTCGAAGAAGTTCGACAAGGGCGTCAAGCGCGCCGCCCGCGGGCTCGACAACCTGATCAGCAGGTTCGACCGCGTCGGCGACATCGGCAAGCTGACGGCGATCACCACCGCCGTCGGCGCCCTGACCTCGCTCACCGCAGCGGCCGGCCCCGCTGCGGGCGCCGTCCTCGCCTTACCCGCCGCTGCGCTGATGGCCGGCGCGGGTGTGGCCGTCCTCGCGACCGGCCTGTCCGGTATGGGCGACGCGCTCGCCGCTACGGGCGGCAGCGCCGAGGAACTCGAAGAGGCCGGGTGATAGCGCTGCACGGCGGCCTCCAAACCCAGCGCGTGCTCCCCGCGCACGCGGGGATGATCCCCACTTGTCGGCGCTTCTGGTTGACGAGCTCACCGAGGCGCTGCGCCGCACTCCGGCTGCGGTGGTGGTCGCCACGCACGATCGGATGATGCTTGCCGACTGTGCGTCCTGGCCGTCCGTGGACCTTACAGGGTCTCGGGTCTCTGGTCGGTGAGTGTGCCGCTCCTCGCCCTGTCCACTGGGGTGCGGAGCGGCACACCGAGAAAACACGTCGGAGCCCGCTTCCGTGGGCGTGCCGCGTTCGGGGTTTTCTGGTTCAGCGGGGAACTGCTCGTGTGAAGCGGGGGCGCTTCTGCACGGAGCGCAGTTTGATGAGAGGAACAGCGCCGGTCGGGTGCTGCTGTGGTCTGACCGGCGCTGTTGCCGAGGCTGAGTCACGGAGCGTGTGGGGGCCGCTCCGGGACCTGGGGCTGCTGTCGGCTGGCTGTTATCCCGCGGAGGTGCCCGCTGTCAGCCGCTGCTGTGTGCCGCTGGAACGGCGGAGGACGAAGTGGTCGAGCGCCCAGGCTCCGGGTCCGAGGATGGCGATGAGGAAGAAAGCCCAGCAGTACATGGCGGCGAGTTCTCCCCCGTTGTTGAGGGGCAGGAGCGCGTGGGGCTGGTGCACGACGAAGTAGGCGTACGCCATGGAGCCGGAGGCGAGGACGGCGCTGGGCCGGGTGAACAGGCCGAGGAGGACGAGGGCGCCGCAGACGAGCTGGATGAGGGCGGCCCACCATCCCGGCCAGGAGGCGAATTCCACGGCCTGCCCGGTGCCTTGGTTGCCGCCGAGTACGCCGAACAGGGAGGCCACTCCGTGGCAGAGGAACATCAGGCCTACGACTATGCGGAATAGAGCGAGGACTGGTCCGTGGTATCGGTCCAGGTTCATTGGTCACCTCAATACATGAATGGGGGAGGAAGGGAGGAGAGTGACCACGGGAATGCCACGTTTGCCGCAGCGTGGATGTGACACCGGCGGGCCCCGGCGGTGCACGGCGCTGCGGTGTGGACGTGTCCGTGGCACCGGAGAGACCACGACTGTGGGAGACACTCCGTGGTCATTCCGGTCGGGGCACCGCCACGCTGCGGTGCGTCCGGAACTGCGGAGCAGCCACGATGGTGTTTAAACCGCCCAGAGAGCACAACCCCGGCTCGGAGTTACTGTTTGACCACTTAATGTGATCAAGGTGGTGCGAGCGAGGGCACGGCTCTTGTTGAGGACATGACTGCTCCTCCGCACGAGTGGGGCACCCGGGGTGGCGGCCGAGTGGCCGAGTCGCCTTTGGGGCAGCAGGAGGCATTCCCACGACAAGGGGTGGGTCGCGTGGAATGCGACTCAAGGTCGGGTGTGCCCGCTATGCGGTTACATCAAATAGTGACTACTTGCTAGGCAAATGTCAACGCAGAGTAAAAGGGGATGGCAGAATCGCGTCCTCTCATTTTTTGGCCGGATAATTTTCCGGGTTTGAGGACTTCAGAAACGCGGTGCTCCTGCGCTGTCCCGAGGAGGCTTCCGACGTCCCGAGAGCGCTTTCTCGGGGCGCGGTTTTGGAAGAAACCGCACGTCACTGGGCATTTTTTCGAGGATGGTCCGGGCTGAACCAGCTCTTAAAGTTACTTTCTCGTCAAGTTTCTCTGTCGGATTCTCCTGTTCGCGGAAGCCTCTCGGACCGGATTTTTCTGACCGAATTGAAAGGTCGGACTACTTGGCGCTGTCTGCGTGCAGGCGGGAGCGCATGTCTGGCGTGGACGGCTTTTTCGCGCTGGTTTGAGTTGGCCGGCGTCTGCTGGCCGTTGGGTCAGCATGGCGCGGGATCGGGCCGGGTGGGCTGCTGTTTTCCTTGCGAGGAGGCCGACGGGACCGGGCCGTGCAGGTTCCGTGCCTGTGGGCAGGGTGCTCGTCATGCCTCTTGCGGGGCGGCCGCTGGTCCGATTTCGGTGCGGGGTGGTCGGGTGTCGGAGCCGGGAATGACGTGGTTCGTCGGCGGGAAACATGCACAGAGTTTTATCCACAGGCTGTGGATAACGTAGCGGCTCCCTCATGCTCGCCCGGCACATCGAGCGCAACGAATGCACCTAAAACTCACCGTTTGTCCCTTTTTTCGGGGCGCAAGGGCAACTTTTCTGATCCCCCAACCGCAGCCCGGGTTGTGGAAAACCGCTGTGAATTACCGTGACCCACACGGCATTAAATAGTGATCCACTTCACATAAAAACAGCAGGGAGAAAACCGAGGACTTCTCTCCAGCACACCTGGCAACCGGTGTGGGGTATCCCTCGAGGGCGCTCCTCGCACCGGCACGCTCCTCCCGGGCTCCGTCCAGCCGCGTGTCCGCCGCGCTGCGGACACGCGGGGTGTTCCACCGGGAAGTCCACCAGGGCAGATGGGGCGGCAGCCTTCATCGCCACGACAGGAAGCGCCGCTGTGCGCTGGCGTCACGGGAATCCCGGTGCCGCCCTCACCACAAGCAGCGGTACTACTCCTTCCCGAAGTCTTCACGGGAGAGTCCGGACCGCCGCATCGCATCTTCCAGTTCCGCGCCCAGGGTGGGGCGGGGTTGCGGCAGCTTCGGAGCCTGCACATCGGGCTCCGGGAGTGTCTGCTCGGTGCCGCGGGTCTTCGGCCGGTTCTCCTCGGGAGTGGTCACAGTCGTTCCCTTTCTGCTCTCTGCAGACCTGTCCCACCCCCGGCTACCCCAGGTATGCCGGAACACACGTGGCAGACGGCACTGCCTGCCCACGTCGTGGGCGAGGGGTCAGCCGCCTTGCGCCATCCGCCGGTTGAACACCTGTTCTTGGGCGATGCGGCGCAGCGCGGTGATGACGACGTCGCCAAGCACTGTGCCCAGCACTGCTTTTTCGACGACGTCGGCCACATCGGTGTGGCCGGAGATCAGGTCGATGTCGACCTCGGCGATCGCTTCAGCGAGTTCGGCGTAGCGGCCTACGCACTCGAAGAAGCCGCGCTGATTCAGCAGGCTCATCCGAGCCAAGGCTTCTACGAGCGCGGTGAAACCGGGGTGGTCTTCGGGGACTGTCCAGCCGCGGGCGGCGAACACTGATTCCACGTAGCGTCGGGCTTCTTCCCGGGGCTCGTCGCTGCGCTCCCCGGTGAGGACAGGCAGTCCGCGGTGGGCGAGGGCGACGGCGTGGTGCACCGAAGGCTGGGATGCGTCGATTTCGGCGAGGACTTCGCGGACTGTGGGCACGGGGAGTCCACCGACGTCGATGAGGCTGCGGATCAGTCGGAGGCGTCTCAGATGCTCTTCGGAGTATCTGACCTGGTTGGCGGCGATGCGTTCGCCTTCGGGAAGCATCTTTTCTCGCAGGTAGTACTTGATCGTCGGCACGGACACGCCGCTTCGCCGACTCAGTTCGCCGATGCGCACCCTGTCTCCTTTGCTCTTGCGTCCCCAGCAGTCAATAGATAGCTTTGTTATCGATAATTCAATTATCGATAATTCTTCTATCTAAGTTGTGGTGTTTCGGCCCCCTCAGCCGTTCCAGGAGCAAGGACCGACGATGACTCTCTCTTCCGCTACGGCACCGCCCCGCAGCCCGCGCCGGCTTCCGGGTGTCCGCTGGAACCGCACCTCCCTGGTCGTGGCAATCACCGCCTTCGCCTGCGTCCTCGTTGCTGCGATCTTTGTGCCCCCCTACCTGTCCCTCGACCCCGGCTCCAGCAGGGTCGCACTCCGCCCGGATTCGGCCCTGCACTTTCCCGCCGTCGCCATCCACGCCGCCACCGGTGGGATCGCGCTGCTCACCGGCCCACTCCAGTTCAGCCGGCGACTGCGCCGCCGCGGAGTCTGGCACCGCTGGATCGGCCGGGTCTACCTGTTCGCCGGAGTGCTGCCCTCGGCGCTCAGCGGTATCGTCGCCGCCCTGCTGACCTCCAGCGGCCCTGTGGCGATGGCCGCGTTCCTCTCCCTCGACATCCTGTGGATCATCACGGGCCTCGCCGCCTACCGGACCGCCCGCGCCGGCCGCTATGCCGCACACCGGGAGTGGATGCTGCGCAACTTCTCCCTGACGTTCGCCGCAGTCACCCTGCGCATCTGGCTCAGTGCACTGGTCGCCATCCAACTTCCCTGGCTCGACTCCCTCTACGGAGGCGACTTCGACCAGCTCTTCGCCACCGCCTACGCCGTCAGCCACTGGACGTCGTGGCTACCCAACCTGCTGCTCGTCGAGGTCTACCTGGCCCGGCAGGCTGCCCGACAAGCCCGGGAAGCCCTCGCCACGGCGCTCCAGACGACCGCCGCGGCAGCCGACAACACGGAAACGTCCCCGACCCCCGCATAGACGACATGTGGGCGGTGCCTGGCAACACCGCCCACACGCATCGACTACACCAGGCCTGCGCGGCGCAGCGCTTCCGCCATCGCCCCCATGGGCTGCTGCTCGCCGCGGCCGCCGCGCTGCCGCCGCTGGTCCCCGCGCCGCGGCGCACCCCGCTCCCGGCGCTCCCCGCCGGAGCGGTTGTTCTCCCCACTGCGCTGGTCCACTTCATCGTCCAAGCGGAGAGTCAGCGAGATCCGCTTGCGACGCACATCCACGTCCAGCACTTTGACGCGCACGATGTCGCCGGGCTTGACCACGTCCCGCGGGTCTTTGACGAAACTCTTCGACATCGCTGAGACGTGCACCAGGCCGTCGTGGTGCACTCCCACGTCCACGAACGCACCGAACGCCGCCACGTTGGTGACCACGCCCTCCAGCACCATGCCCGGTTTCAGGTCGGTGATGTCCTCCACCCCGTCCCGGAATGCTGCGGTCTGGAACTCGGGGCGCGGGTCCCGGCCCGGTTTCTCCAACTCCGCGAGGATGTCGGTCACCGTGGGCAGACCGAACCGCTCGTCCACGAAGTCGTCGGGGCGCAGCGAGCGCAGCGTGTCCGTGTCGCCGATGAGCGCCCGGATATCCCGGCCGGTCGCCTCGAGGATGCGCCGCACCACCGGATACGCCTCCGGGTGGACGCTTGAAGAGTCCAACGGGTCGTCCCCGTCAGGAATCCGCAGGAAACCCGCGCACTGTTCGAACGCTTTCGGTCCCAACCGCGGCACTTCCCGCAGTTGGGCACGGGTACGGAACGGCCCGTTGGCGTCACGGTAGGCGACGATGTTCTGGGCCAGGCTCGCCGTGATACCGGAAACGCGGCTGAGCAGCGGCACCGACGCGGTGTTCACGTCCACGCCGACCGCGTTCACGCAGTCTTCCACGACCGCGTCCAAGGAGCGGGACAGTTTCACCTCGGACACGTCGTGCTGGTATTGGCCGACCCCGATTGACTTGGGGTCGATTTTGACCAGCTCGGCGAGCGGGTCCTGGAGTCGTCGCGCAATAGAGACAGCGCCGCGCAGCGACACGTCCAAGTCAGGAAGCTCCTGGGAAGCGTAGGCGGACGCCGAATACACCGACGCCCCGGCCTCCGACACCATCACCTTGGTGAGCTTCAGCTCCGGGTGGCGTTTGATCAGGTCAGCGGCGAGACGGTCGGTTTCGCGGGACGCGGTTCCGTTACCGATCGCGACCAGTTCCACCCGGTGCTTCTGGGCGAGCGCCGCCAGGACGGCGATGGACTCGTCCCAGCGCTTCTGCGGTTCGTGCGGGTAGATCGTCGCGGTGTCCACCACTTTGCCGGTGCCGTCCACGACAGCGACCTTCACCCCGGTGCGCAGGCCCGGGTCGAGACCGATGGTGGGCCGGGTGCCGGCGGGCGCGGCCAGCAGCAGGTCGCGCAGGTTGGCGGCGAACACCCGGACTGCTTCGTCTTCGGCTTCCTGCCAGAGGCGGGAGCGCAGGTCGATGTCGAGACGGACGAGGATGCGGGTGCGCCACGCCCAGCGGACCGTGTCCAACAGCCAGCGGTCCCCGGGACGGCCCTGGTCGGCGATACCGAAGTGCTGGGCGATGCGGACCTCGTAGCTGCTGCGGGCTCTCGGGTCTTCTGCCGGTTCTTCCGGTTCCAGGGTGAGGTCGAGGACTTCTTCCTTCTCACCGCGGAACAGAGCCAGGACCCGGTGGGAGGGCAGGGTGGTGAACGCTTCGGCGAAGTCGAAGTAGTCGGCGAACTTCACGCCGACTTCTTCCTTGCCTTCCCGCACCCGCGAGACGAGACGGCCCCGCTGCCACATGCGTTCCCGCAGTTCACCGATGAGGTCGGCGTCTTCGGTGAACCGTTCCACCAGGATGGCGCGGGCGCCTTCCAGTGCGGCAGCCGTGTCCGCGACCCCCTTGTCCGCATCAACGTAGGCGGCGGCCTGGTCGTGCGGGTCGCGGGAGGGGTCGTTGAGCAGCGCGTCCGCCAAGGGCTCCAGTCCGGCTTCGCGCGCGATCTGCGCCTTGGTGCGGCGCTTCGGCTTGTAGGGGAGGTAGATGTCTTCCAGGCGTGCCTTGGAGTCGGCGGCCATGATCGCGGCTTCGAGTTCGGGCGTGAGTTTGCCCTGCGCCTTGATCGACTCCAGGATGACGGTGCGGCGTTCCTCCAGTTCCCGCAGGTAGCGCAGCCGCTCTTCGATCGCCCGCAACTGGGCGTCGTCGAGCATCTCCGTGACTTCTTTGCGGTAGCGGGCGATGAACGGCACGGTTGCGCCGTCGTCAAGCAGTTCGACTGCGGCCCGTACCTGCCGTTCGCGTACCCCAAGCTCCTCGGCGATCCGCTGGTGAATGGACGTCGTCACAATCTGATCCGCTTTCTCCCTGAGGGTGGGACAGGAGCATTGTGCCGCCTGTCCATGCCCGCCGCGGCCGGGGTGGTGTGAAGGTCGAGTGGGCTGGTCGGCGCGCAGACGGGCACACCCCCGTGCCAGGACACGGCACGGGGGTGGATCAGAAGATACCTGTTGGTGTTCAGTTGACGCTTTGCGTGCGACTCTTTTTGATCATGATGAGTCCGGAGATGATCCGGTAGAGGCCGTAGACGGCCGGCGGCCCCCAGGCGACGACGTAGATGCCGCCGGAGAACGACTGCAGGGCGTTCACGTAGGTGATCAGGGTGATGAGAACGCCGGCCAGCAGCCAGAGCGCGCCGAAGATGACCGCCCGTTCACCCCGGACCTTCAAGTCATGCCGCAGGGCCTCGGGGCGCGGAACGTACGGGGGCGGCTCAGCGGAAGGGGAAAGTGCAGCGTCCGTGTGCTCTGCGTTGGGCACGGGTTCTGGCTGGGGGCGGTTTGAGGAGTGCGGCTCGGGGGTGTGCTGTTCAGCCATGGGTGTGGTGCCGGTGGTGGTTCAGCGGATAGGGCGGTTGCGGGAGCGCACTTCGTGGATGATGCGGTCCATGAAGCTGTCGCGGCCGTCGGTGAGGATGAGGGGCACGTCGAACGACGTGGTGTCTCCCAGCCACACCTTGTAACCGAGGATCTTGCCTTTGGTTCCGGTGGCGCGGTTGCCGTAGATGGTGGTCAGGTGGCTGATTTCCTCCCACGCCGCAGGCTGCAGCCGTTTTCCTGCCGCGTAGATGATTCCGCCTTCGTACAGGTAGTGCGAGCGGGGGGCGACGATGAGGCCGCGCAGCCCGGCGGCAGCGGCCCAGACAGCCACGAAGAGGAAGAACAGGGCGAAGAACCGCAGTACAGAGCGGAGCAGGGAGAACGAGAAGGGGTCGTCCTCTGGGGCAAGGTAGGCCACGAGGACCATGAGCAGCAGTGAGCCGACCGCGATCGCACAGCCGCCAAGCGCTTTCTCTGCCCGGGTACCGTCGGAGCGCATGTCGATGAGGGCACCGAAACCGCGTTGGGCTGCGAGCTGGGTGACGGGCTCCGGAATGTTTCCTGAAGTGCTGCCCTGGCCGTCGGAGGGCTGGGGTGAAGGGCTCTCAGAAGGAAAGGGTCCGTTGGTCATGGGGATGCCTTTAGTGCTTGTCTGTCAGACAGCGCTCTGTGGCCTATCCGGGGTCTTCCGGATCAGGAACCGCGCGTTCCACTGCCCGGCTTGGTAGCGCCGGGCAGGACCTGAGGGCTGGTCCAGGTAGAGATCGGGCTCACCGTGAAAGCCGCAATGGTTCACGGTGAGCCTTAGGCAGCATCTCTCGCCGGACAGCCATCGGCTGCGGCTGGGTAAATAACCCTATACCCGAGTTTTCTCATAAATCCCGCACCATAGGGAACGTTGCTTTTCTGTGACACAAATTCCTTCCTGGAGCAATATCTATGCGACTGAGGAAATGGTCCTCTTCGCCTTTCTTTCCCCGGATCTGACATTCTGCGACGCGCGATCCCTCCTGCACACACCGTCACAGACAAGCCGTTGGCCGACGCGCAGAAAAGCGCGTTGACCAGCGGATACATCATGGAGTCCTGCTGCTTGCCCGACAGCAACAGAGAAGGGAAAACCTGAATTTCCTTCATTTTTCTCACCGCACATCCCGGAGGACTATGCGGCGTTCTGATAGCCGAGAAGAAAGAGGGAGCAGCGAGGCGAATGTGATGGGATCATCGGAACACAGTTGTTATTCATGAACACCAGAAATCGAATGGCGTTCAACCGTTGCCCCGCACCAAAAACGCGGCACTCCGCATAAGGCTTCAACCGGTGCCCCGGTAGTTCATGCGCGCCGTCCCCTGAACCAGCCGTGCCCCTGACGGCAGCGGCCTCCAGCAGGCCCCTGCCGCTCCTCCGGCACCCGCCCGCCCCAGTGTCCCTGTCCCCTGCGACAGCACCGTCCACCCGCCACGTGTTGCCGCGATCCCCACCGAAGGGAAGCTTGACCAGGCATGCTGAGTTATGCCACGTGGGACCCTATCCGGGGGTTCTGGGGCGTCGGAGGAGGTGGGATGGTGACCGCAGGGGATGGCGACGGCTGGGTGATCCTGGCCGACGGTTCACGGCGGTGGGGACTGTACGGGGCTTCCGGACTGCTGTTGTACAGCGTGGACGAGTCCGGAACCGGCCACGTGCTGCTGCAGCACCGTGCCCCATGGACTCACCAGGGCGGCACCTGGGGGCTGCCCGGCGGTGCCCGCAACAGCGGCGAGTCCTCTGTTTCCGCTGCGATCCGCGAATTCGTCGAAGAGGTGGACGGCGACCTGGGCACGCTGTCTCTGCTCGGCATCCACCGGCAAGACCACCAGGTCTGGGTGTTCGACACCGTGCTGGCCAGTGTGCCGGAACGGCGGCCGTTCACTCCCGGCAACCCGGAGAGCGAGAGCATCCGCTGGATTCCGGTCCCCGACGTGCCGTCGATGCCGCTGCTGCCCGCGTTCGGGAAGGTCTGGCCGGAGGTGGCGGCCGCGCTCTCTGAACAGCTCCTGCTGATCGTGGACACCACGGTGGTGCCGCAGTCCATCACCCCCGGCGCACTGTGCCACCGGTTGACTGAGCTGGCGCAGGTCGGAGTTACGGACGACATGCTTCCCCCCGATGTGCCCCTCACCCCGCTGCACCGGCGTTTTCCCAGCGTGCTGCTCCTCGTGGACGCCCACAGCCGAGCCGCCCTGCCTGCCCCCGTCCACGGGGTCGACGTAGTCCAGGTGTCGGACGGCAGTGCCGCCGCAATAGCGCAGCTCGTCTCCGAGCGCCTGCCGCAGACCCGCATCGTCGTCGCCACCGACCATCCGGACACGCGGGCACAGGCCGCGGCCCTAGGCGTCCACACGGCCCCCGTGTCGTGGGCGTACGAGCTTGCCCAGCGGGAAGAGTCCAGCCCGGTCGAACGCGGCTCCTCAGTAACGTAGAGTCCCTTCGCTGACTGTGACCGCTGTTCCCCCGATGAGGACCCGGTCGGGGGCATCGGCGGGAAGCTCCACGACCAGGCGGCCGCCCCGGGCTGAGCACTGCACGGCGTCCAGCCGGGTGCGGCCCAGCCGCTGGGCCCAGTACGGGCCGAGCGCGGTGTGGGCGCTCCCCGTCACCGGGTCTTCCGGAATCCCGATCGCGGGAGCGAAGAGCCGGGACACGAAATCGTAGGGCTGCCCGGGGTCGGCGGGCGCGGTGACGGTCACCCCGCGCACCGTGCACCGGGCGACCTCGGCCAGGTCGGGGGCAAGGGCGCGCACGGTCGCTTCGTCCGGATAGACCACGAAATAGTCGTTGACGTCGCTGAACCCCGCCCACACCGGTTCGCCGCCGAGCGCGGCCACAAGCCCGTCAGGAACGTCCTTCGCGTACGGCGGGTTGGCAGGGAAGTCGAGCCACAGCAGGCCGTCGCGCGCGGTGACGGTGAGCACCCCGCTGCGGCTGGCGAATCGGAACGGCCCCTCGGCCCCGCCTGCTGCGAGCACGTGGGCGGCGGCGAGGGTGGCGTGCCCGCACAGGTCCACTTCAGTGGTTGGGGTGAACCAGCGCAGTTCGTAGTCGGCGTCCGCCCCGGCAAGGGGCCGGACGAACGCGGTTTCGGACAGGTTGAATTCGGCAGCCACCCGCTGGGCCCAGGCGTCGTCGTAAGGGCTGTCGAGGACGAGCACGGCCGCGGGGTTGCCGTGGAACGGCTGGTCGGTGAAAGCGTCCACCACGTGGAAACGGTTCATGCGCCTTAAGCGTAGGAGTACGGCAGGACAGTGGACGAGACTCCCGCGGGACCGGTTTTCCGGGCACTTTCTGCCCGGCTGGTTCGTTGAGTAAGCGGAACCGGGTGGGGCTCGGGGATTCCCCTTTTCCCTGCTGGCGCAGCGTCAGGGAGAAGTCAGGGTCGATTCCCGATGGAGCTCGGGCCTGTTGTGGGGCATGGTGGAAACGAGAACAGCCGGGCCGTACCGTCCGGAACGTTCACTAACGGACTTGGAGCAGATATGACGCTGGAGCGCGGAAACGCTTTCACCCCCGTCGCCTCGGCGACACTGATCTGGCCCTGGCGCAGCTCCGTGGTCGCGGGCGGCGTGGCCGGAGTGCTCGCCTTGCTGACCAGTTTGAACGAGGGCGTGCTCAGCGCGTTGGGGAGCGGCATCGGGTCCGCGGCTTTCTTCTTCGCGCTGGTGGGCGGTGCGGTCGGAGCTCTGGGCAGCAAGGGGGACCGGCGGGCACGCCGCTACGCGGCCCAGTACCCGTGGCGGTTCGCCATGGTTCCTGCCCTGATCGGTGGCGCCGGCGCAGCCGTAGGCACTCTGCTGAGCAGCGGATTGATCCTGGGCATCTTGGGTGGCGCTGCGACCGCAGCGGTGCTCTGGGTCATCTTGGGGATCATCACCATGGTGGCGGGCAACAAGAAGTAGGCTGCTGCACAGTCCTTGACATATCGCAACGGTTGACTGAACCGCGACAAACTTCACCGCTCCGGGGAAGCACACCACCCCGGAGCGGTTTTTGGCCGCTGCCCAACAGGGAACGGAGCTGGGTCCATGGCGTCTGACGCACGGGGGCGCGCCGGGGGAGACGCCCGGAAGAAGATGATCGAACGGGTCCGCGGGCTGCTGCGCATGGCAGAGGACCCTTCGGTCACCGACGCGGAAAGCCAAGCGTTCACCGCGAAAGCCGCTGAGCTGATGACCCGCCACGCGATTGCGGAGGCGGAGGCGCGGGCGCAGCGCGGTGAGGGTGTTGAGGAGATCAGCAGGCTGGACTTCCCGGTTTCCGGTGTCGGCGGGCACGGCAAAGCCCGGGTGAAGGCGCTGGCAGCGATCGCGGCCGCGTACGGATGCCAGTCGGCGGTGCGCGGCAACACGTCAGCGAACACCGACCGCACGCTGATCATCATCGGAACAGTGAGTGCGTTGGATTCGCTGCGAGTGCTGCTGCCGTCGATCACCATGCAGATGGAGTCGTCGGCGCGGTTCGCGGCGCGGGAGCATGTGGCGAACCTGCGGGAGCTGCGCAACTACGACCGTTCCACTCTGGCCACGGAACGTAACCGCTTCTACCGGTCGTTCATCCGCGCCTACGGGACTGCGGTAGCGGAGCGTATCCGGGAGTTTCGGGCCCGGCTCGCCGAGGATGCCCAGGTGGGGAGTGGTGCGGGCGCGGCGGAGGACACGCCGAGCACGGGTGCGGAGCTGGTGTTGCGTACGGATGTGGACCGGGTGCGGGAGGAATTTGCCCGCCGTTTCCCGAAACTGCGGCCGACCCGGCCCGAGCGCACCTATCATCGGGCTGGGTACCGGGCAGGCTATCTGCGGGGCCGTAACGCACAGTTGGGTTTGGAGACCGCGGTAGGCAAAGGCGGCACCCACTCGTTGCCGGGGCAGGCGGCCGCGAACTAAAGCGGAGCGCGAGGCGGTTCCGCCGCGGTCCCCGGGTTTCCGCAGACCGGAAACGGCCATCCCCCACCCCTCAAAAGCTGTGGATAAACCTGTGGAAATCTGTGGATAACTTGGCCTGCCTGGACATGGTCAGTGGTGGCAGCCCCCAATTCCGGGAAAGTGGGGCCTTGACACCACGGCCGCTGCAGAGGGGGAGAGGATGCCCGGAACCGCGCTGCTCCACCAGTTCCGCCACCAGCGGATCGCGCTGCTCACCACGTATCTCAACAACGGCAAAACCCCCGTGCACACCCCGGTGAGCATCGCACTCGACGGTGACCGACTGCTGTTCCGGGTCGGCAAAGACTCCAGCACAGCCGCGCGAATGACCGAGAATCCCCTCGTTGACCTGCGCACATGCACGTTCCGCGGGGAACCCACCAGTGCTCCGGTCCGCGGCCGGGTCCGACCACTCAGCGGTGAGGAAGCCCACCGCGCCGCGCGACTGCTGGCGCGCGGCCACCTGATCACCCGGCGGTGGATGCTGCCGCTGTCCTATCGGATGCTGCGCTACGAGCCCGTCCACTACGAGCTGCTCCCGGTCGGGGACGACGCTGGGGACAACCCTGTGGAAAAGGTGGCGGGCTAGCCCGACCTGCTGGCCCGCCACCCGCGCCTGACCCCGGGTTTCGGACAGGGTGTCCCCACACTGGAGGCACCCTGTCCCCGCAGGAACGCGGACTACTTGATCAGACCCAGAGCGCGGACGGCTTCCCGCTCCTCCTCCAGCTCGCGCACCGACGCGTCGATCCGCTCGCGGGAGAACTCGTTGATCTCCAAGCCCTGGACGATCTCCCAGGAGCCGTTCCGGGACACCACGGGGAACGACGACACCAGGCCCTCCGGCACGCCGTAGGAGCCGTCGGACGGCAGCGCCACCGACGTCCAGTCGCCCTCCGGGGTACCGTTCACCCAGTCGTAGACGTGGTCGATCGCAGCGTTCGCCGCGGACGCAGCCGAGGAAGCGCCGCGGGCCTCGATGATCGCCGCACCACGCTTGGCCACGGTCGGGATGAACGTGTCGCGCAGCCACTCCTCGTCGTTGACGGCCTCCACCGCGCTGCGGCCGTTGACCTCGGCGTGGAAGATGTCCGGGTACTGGGTCGCGGAGTGGTTACCCCAGATCGTCAGCTTCTTGATGTCGCTCACCGACACGTTCAGCTTGGCGGCGAGCTGGGACAGCGCCCGGTTGTGGTCGAGCCGGGTCATCGCGGTGAACCGGTCCGCCGGGATGTCCGGGGCGTGCGCCTGCGCAATCAGCGCGTTCGTGTTCGCGGGGTTGCCCACGACGAGGACGCGCACGTCGTCAGCGGCACCGTCGTTGATGGCCGCACCCTGGGGACCGAAGATGCCGCCGTTGGCTTCCAGCAGGTCGCGGCGCTCCATCCCCTTCGTACGCGGCCGGGCGCCGACCAGCAGGGCCACGTTCACGCCGTCGAACGCCTTGCGGGGGTCGTCGTAGATGTCGACCCCGGCGAGCAGCGGGAACGCGCAGTCGTCAAGCTCCATCGCGGTACCCTCGGCCGCCTTGATCGCCTGCGGGATCTCCAGCAGGCGGAGCCGAACGGGCGTGTCTGCGCCGAGGAGCTGGCCCGAGGCGATCCGGAACAGCAGTGCGTAGCCGATCTGTCCGGCAGCGCCGGTGACGGTGACGTTGACTGGAGCCTTGGCCATGCTTGTCACTCCTGGTCCACTCGGAGGTTGTGCGGGAAGAGCGCTCGAGCCGGTCGCTTCGAACGCCACAACCCCACCCGAAACGTGTGTTGCGACCAGTCTTCCAATGAGACGTTCCGGAGCGTGGACCACCCCCGGTTTGCGTTCCTGTGTCGTCTCAAACAAAACCGCGCACCGGGGTGGCTTCCGGATCGGACTGCGAACCGGTCTTCAGCTCTTTTCGCACGTCAACCGAGCACCAACGGTCCAATCAAGTGCTGGCGTCTTGGAGTCACCGGTCGGTGAGCTCGGTGAGGAAAGCACGCCACTCGGCCAGTGGGAAGGTGAGATACCCCAACTCGCGGTGCGCAGAATCCCGCACCGCAACAAACTCGGAAGTAACAGCGACTTCTACACAGTTCTGCGTGATCGACCCGCTGTAGCTGGACTTGCGGAAGGGTAGCCAGGGTGTCTCAGTCATGGCGTTTCTCGTTCAGGGACAGCCGGAGGGTGTGGATCAGGTCCCGTGAGTCTTCGGGGGACAGTGCCTGGTCCCGCAGGTACTCGTAGATGCGCTGGTAGCGGTCGATTTCCTCAGGTTTGTCCAGGTAGATCTCTTCTGCCAGAGCTTCGAGGTAGACCACCGGCTGATTGGGCAGGGGAAAGTCCAGGATGACGAACTGCCCGGTCATCGCAGCGTGCGGTCCTCTGCTAAGCGGGAGGATACGGATGTCGATGTGCGGGCGGTGACTGGCCTCCCACAGGTGGTCGAGCTGCCCGGCGAGCTCGGGGGTAATCCGAAGCAGGACAGATTCGTCGATGACGGTGTGGAAATCGGGCGGGCTGCTCTGGTTAAGGATCTGCTGTCGCAGCATGCGCGCCTGGACTCTCCGGTCGAGGCTGGCTGAGGAACCGATTTGTTCGCTATCGCGCATGAGCGCACGGGCATAGTCCTCGGTCTGCAGCAGTCCTGGGATGGCCGCTGATTCGAAGGTGCGGATCCGCGATGCCTCCGCTTCCAAACCGACGAATTCGCCCGTGCCAAGCACGTCGCTGTAGGAGGCCCACCAGCCCTTCTGCATGGCCTCCCGGACAAGCGTGAGATAGGTGGCGCGTTCGTCCGGGGCGGTGATCCCGTAGATGTCGAGCAGCACGGTGATGTCCTCGGCGCGCACCCGCTTCCAGACGCCGCTTTCCAACCGGTTCAGCTTGGACTCGGACCAGCCGCGCTCCCGCCCGGACCGCTCCTTGGCTTTCTCAGCCACCCACTTGGCCGTAAGCCCTCGCTTCTCGCGTGCTTCACGCAGCAGCGAGGAGAGGTGTCGGCGGCGAAGAGTGGGACTGATAGCCACGTCCGGTGTGCTCCTCGTGTCACAGCGAATCTGCTGATCAGATCCTAAGACGCCCCTCAGAGAACCAGACATTTCACTCAACTCCCAACATTTTTCTAAGTAGACATGTAGAAACAATTTCTGAGTACAAATATGAATCTTGCAAGTTATATTGGATGCAATGAGTCAGAGCAGAGACTGCCAGTCCACCCCCTGTTCGAGAGGAGCGCGCTATGCGACTTGTTCGCGTCTTGCTTCCGCTGGTCACAGCGTTACCGCTGTTCGTGGCCCGGTCCTGGCCTTTTGCCAACCGCCGAGAAACCTCAGCCGCCTCTTCCCCCGCCGCTGAAGAGTCACCAGAAGTCCGGGAACCGCGCCCCCAGCCTGCTGTGCCGTTGCCCGCGGCAACCCTGACCTACGAACAGGCAACGGATTTCGTCCGTGTTGCGCGGCGGCATGCTCCGCTGTGGGCGCTAGGTTATGACCCGACCCAGGTCGTGATGTTCACTGCCCGCCACCGGCTCCTGCCTGACCTTGTCGTGGGGGCCAGCGACCTGGAAGCCCTGGACTTTACGCTGATCGAGTTCAGCCCGCCTGACTATGCCCGCGCCTATCTCTCCCGCCTCGAAAAGGCCTGCCGCCTCGGCTGAGGAGGACACGTAATGGTCGAGCTGACGCCTGAGGAAGCCCAGATCCTCCGTGGCCTCGCCGAGGATCTGTTCTCAGCCAGCCAGCAGCGCACCTATTGGCTCGACCGGACCCGCCGCACCAGTCTGGATCTGCTGGCACGCATCACAAGCTGGCTCGACGACGCCTGCCCGGGCCGTCACCCCGTCCACCAAAGCACCTGTCTACGGCCCCAAGGCCACGACGGCGACTGCACTGACGCCTACGACCGCACCTGGACCGCTCCCGTCGTGCCCGCACCCCGCAGAGAAAGAGAAGACGAGTAGCGGCCGCCCTGTTCCCGCACTCCCCTGCTGGCCCGCCACGGCACCGAACAGCAGGGGACATCCCCCGTTGATCTCCTCCCGCGCCGGGTCTCTCTTCACCTCACCGCTGTCAGCCCTGCCCTGCGCTCTGCCCTCGCGGCAGCCCTGCTCCGTACTGTCGAGCCTTAGGCCAAGCGGAGCGGCATCACCAGGTAGCGGAAGTCCGGTTTTCCGCCTTCCTTCGCCGGGGTTCCAGTGATCACCGCCGGTCTGGTGGGGGCGACGAACCTGAGGAAGGCGCGCTCCGTCTCCACGTTGGTGAGCCCGTCGAGGAAGTACTGCGGGTTGAACGCGATACGCATCGGTTCGCCTTCGAAATTCACCTCCAAGGCTTCCAATGCTTGGGCGTCGTCACCGGAGCCTGCCTCCAGCACCACCTCAGAGGAGGTGAACGACAGCCGCACCGGGGTGCTGCGGTCCGCGACCAGCGCTACTCGTTTCACCGCTTCGGCCAGGGGTGCGACCGGAACGTCGGCTTGGGCGGCGAACTCGGTGGGGAACCGCGACTCGTAGGAGACGAAGTCGCTGTCGATCAGCCGCGTGGTGGTGCGTTTGCCGTCATGCTCGAAGCCGATCATGCCTTCGCCTGCGCCTCGGCTGTCGCTGGTGGACAGGGCGATGTCGACGTTGCCGCCCGTCAGGGACCGGCTGAAGTCGCCGAGGGTGCGGGCCGGGACCAGGGCGGATGTGTCGATGTCGACCTCTTCCGGTTTCCACCACATTTCCCGCACGGCAATGCGGTAGCGGTCGGTGGCGGCGAGCAGGATCGTGTCGCCTCGGAAGGTGAGGTGCACGCCGGTGAGCATGGGCAGCGTGTCGTCGCGGCTGGTCGACGGGAGCACCTGGCGTACCGCGGTGGCGAACACGTCCGCGGGAGCCGAGCCGATCGTGCGGGGCATGGCCGGCAGGGTCGGATAGTCCTCCAGCGGCAGAGTGAGCAGCGTGAACCGGGCATTGCCGCAGGTGAGAAGGGATCGGGAGCCTTCCACGTGGAATTCCACGGGATGCGGGGGCAGGGTGCGGACGATTTCGGCGAGCAGACGGCCGGGGACGAGAACGCTGCCGGCTTCCTCAGCGTGGACGTCCACGGACGCTTGAGCGGAAACCTCGTAGTCGAACCCGGACAGCCGCAGGGTGTCGGAGGCGGTGTCGGCGACCTCCAGGCGCATTCCCGCGAGCACGGGAACAGCGGGGCGTGCGGGTAGTGCCCGTGCTGTCCAGGTGACAGCGTCCGCGAAGGCGTCGCGGTCTACTCGGAATTTCACTGGGGCCTCCCTGTACCGTCCGGCATTCCAGAGTCGGGTTGGGGAGGACCCTACCTGGCGGATATGACAAAACCCGAGAAGTTGTCCCCAGCCTGTGGAAAACTTGTGCCAGCATTTCCGCTGCTCACTGGGTGTCTCCGTGGAGCAGCACGGTGGCGGGATCAGGGCAGCACGGATCTCGGCGGCTGTGGCGTCCGTTCCCTTGTCGCGGCCGCCACCGGACGCATACCGAGGGTGTGCGCGGGGCGGCAGCTGGTGCTGCGGGGAGCCAGCTGTCCGATACGTTGACCGGCCGCCTTTCGCGCGTTTGAGGGCGGTGGGGCGGGGGCGGTCCGCTCGCCCTCGATGCCGCGGTCGACCACGCATCCACCTTCGTCGTCCCCGCACCTACCAGCGGGCCGCAGCGGAGAGGACCGGGGTAGACGTGCGTTTTCGCGCGTGCCCTGCCTGCTGGTTCAGCAGTGCACGCATCCGGGCGGCAGGGTGGTTTAGGGGTGGGGCCGCAGCATCCACGTGATCGTGGCCGTGCCGGTGGTGGAGCCGTTCTCGGCGCGCAGCGCCACGTCCACGGGAAATTCGGGTTGGCCCCCGGCTTCCAGTTCTGTGAGGGCTGTGCGCCACTCCTCTCCCAGCACGGCTTCAGCGACCACGGGGCCGGAGAACGGCTGGCGGTGGTCGACGCGGGCGTCCAAGGACACGGGGAGCGCGAGTTTGAGCCGGTCGCCAAGGGCGTTGAACACGGCTGCCCCCGACGTGGTCTCTGCGAGGACGATCAGCGCTCCAGCGTGCTGGTTTTGAGTGTGGTCGTAATGGTCAGGGTTGTCAGGGAGCCGCATCACCGCCCGCTCCTCTGCCAACTCCACGAACTCCACGCCGAGGATGCGGGCGAGCGGCATGGCCGCCATGATGGACGACTTAGCGAAATCAGCCTCACTGATGACCATGCCCGCAGATATTACTGATCAGTAAAAATCCTGGGTACCCCAATTAGTCCCGAATCGTCGCATTTGCCAGAACCAGCGAGCCGCCCAACCGACCGACAGGAGAATCCCGTGACCGAGCAGCTCTCCCCCATGCCCGAAGACTGGCAGCGCGCCCTCGCCGTCGTCGCCCACCCCGACGACCTGGAATACGGGGCTGCCGCAGCGATCGCCGCCTGGACTGACGCAGGCAAAGAGGTGAGCTACCTGCTGGCCACCCGCGGTGAGGCGGGCATCGACGGCATCCACCCGAGCAAGGCGGCCCCGCTGCGGGAACGGGAGCAGATCGCCAGCGCTGCCGTTGTCGGCGTCACCACCGTAGAGTTCCTCGACTACTGCGACGGGGTGATCGAATACGGTCTCCCCCTGCGCCGGGATATCGCCGCGGCGATCCGGCGGCACCGCCCCGAACTCGTCATCACCCTCAACCACCGCGACACCTTCCACGGCGGCTTCTGGAACACCCCTGACCACAAGGCGGTAGGCCGGGCCACGCTCGACGCTGCCACAGACGCGGGCAACCGGTGGATCTTCCCGGAACTCGTCGACCAGGGACTGGAGCCGTGGAACGGGGTGCGCTGGGTTGCCGTGGCGGCCTCGCCCCAGCCCACGCACGCAGTGGACGCCACCCCGGGCTACGAGCGCGCTGTCCGCTCCCTGCTGGAGCACCGCGCCTACATCGAAGGGCTCACCGACGAAGACCCGGAAACCTATGTGCGGTCCTTCCTGGACGAGACCTTGTCCGCCAACGCCCCGCGGTTCGGCGGCCGACTTGCGGTCACCTTCGAACTGTTCCCCCGCTAAGACCTGCACGGCTGCGCTACCGGGGGCGCGGCGGCCCGGCAAGGAACCCCGCTGGGGTGGCGCATCCGCTCATCACGTGGCGCCTAGGTGGGCTACCATCACTGCAAGGGCATATGCCCGCAAGGAGGGTTCGCATAGCGGCCGAGTGCGACGCTCTTGAAAAGCGTTAGGTCGGTAGCCCCGGCCTCGTGGGTTCAAATCCCACACCCTCCGCGCAAACCGTTGGCCCCCTCCACGCCGTTGTGGAGGGGGCCAACGTGTGCCGTGACGCCGACGAGGTGAAACCACGGGGAGGTCGCCGACGTCACGCCTGGCAGCGGCTAGCCGAGCCGCTGACGCAGCGCCTCATACTCGTCCCACAGCTCCTTGGGCAGGCGGTCCCCGAAGGAGTTGAAGAAGTCGGGGACCAGGTCGGCTTCCTGACGCCAGACCTCGCGGTCCACCGACAGCAGCAGCTCCAAGTCCTCCTGGGAGATGTCCAGGCCCTCGGTGTCGAGCGCCTCAGGCGTGGGCACCCGGCCGATCGGGGTGTCCTGGGCTGCTGCCTTGCCTTCGAGCCGTTCGATGATCCACTTGATCACGCGGCTGTTCTCGCCGAAGCCCGGCCAGATGAACTTGCCCTCGTCGTTCTTCCGGAACCAGTTCACGTAGTAGATCCGGGGCAGTTTGTCCGGGTCGGTCTGGCGGCCGATCTTCAGCCAGTGGCCGAAGTAGTCGCCCATGTTGTAGCCGCAGAACGGCAGCATCGCGAACGGGTCGCGGCGCAGTTCACCGACCTTGCCTTCAGCGGCGGCAGTGCGCTCGGAGGCCACGTTCGCGCCCAGGTAGACGCCGTGCTGCCAGTTGAACGCCTCGACGACGAGCGGCACCGCGGTGGCGCGGCGGCCGCCGAACAGGATCACTGAGATCGGCACCCCGTTGGGGTCTTCCCATTCGGGGGCGATCGTGGGCGCCTGCGAAGCGGGGGTGGTGAACCGGGCGTTGGGGTGCGCGGCGGGCTCGCCGGAGTCGGGGGTCCAGTCGCGGCCCCGCCAGTCGGTCAGGTGTGCGGGAGGCTCGTCGGTGAGGCCCTCCCACCACACGTCCCCGTCGTCGGTCAACGCCACGTTGGTGAAGATGCTGTTGCCCCACAGCGCCTTGACCGCGTTGGCGTTGGTGGACTCGCCGGTGCCGGGGGCGACCCCGAAGAAGCCGTACTCCGGGTTGATGGCGTAGAGGCGGCCGTCTTCCCCGAACCGCATCCACGCGATGTCGTCGCCGATCGTCTCCACCTTCCACCCGGGGATGGTCGGTTGGAGCATGGCGAGGTTGGTCTTCCCGCAGGCGCTGGGGAACGCCGCGGCAATGTAGCGGGGTTCGCCCGACGGCGGGGTGACTTTGATGATGAGCATGTGCTCGGCCAGCCAGCCTTCGTCGCGTGCCATCACCGAGGCGATGCGCAGCGCGTAGCACTTCTTGCCGAGCAGCGCGTTGCCGCCGTAGCCGGAGCCGTAGGACCAGATCTCCCGGGTCTCAGGGAAGTGCGTGATGTACTTGGTGGAGTTGCACGGCCACGGCACGTCCTTCTGGCCGGGCTCCAGGGGGGCGCCCACGGAGTGGACCGCTTTGACGAAGGTGCCGCGCTCCTCGATGAGGCGCAGTGCGGGCGCGCCCATCCGGGTCATGATGCGCATCGACACCACGACATAGGGGGAATCGGTGATCTCCACGCCGAGCTGGGAGATCTTGCCGCCGAGCGGTCCCATGCAGAAGGGCACCACGTACATGGTGCGGCCGCGCATGCATCCGGTGAAGATCTCCTTGAGGGTGGCGCGCATTTCGGCGGGGTCCACCCAGTTGTTGGTGGGCCCGGCGTCCTCTTGGCGCTCTGAGCAGATGAAGGTGCGGTCCTCGACTCGGGCGACGTCGCTGGGGTCGGAGCGGCAGTAGAAGCTGTTCGGGCGGAGCTCTTCGTTGAGCCGGATCAGGGTTCCCTGTTCGACGAGCTGGGAGGTGAGTCGCTCCCACTCGGCGTCCGAACCGTCACACCAGACCACTTCGTCCGGTTGTGTCAGTTCCGCGATCTCGCGTACCCAGTCGACTAGTTCCTGATGGCTAGTCGGAGCCACGTTATTTCCGTGGACCGCAGTAGTCACGATTCCTCCTCCTCAGGGGTCGTTTCAAATGATGAACGATCACCCCCTATTACCACCAGTTGGCATAGACCTTGGACTAGACCTTTGCCGCGCTTATGGACTAGACCATTTGGGGGTTGTGCAATGTGTTCTCCACCCGCTGCAGAGTTTCTCTTGCACGGGTTTTATTTCAGCAGCTGCCCACGTCACAGGGGATGAACACGGAATACTGCGGGGTAGGTCACGGTGTTGTGATAGCGGAAGGAGTTCCCTTGGAGCCGGTTTTTCAGAAAGCGCGGAAGGGAATTCCCTGAGGGCGCATCCGAGACAGTTTGAAAAAGAGCATAGATGCCCGGTTCGAATCGGGCTCACCGGGGTAAGTCAAAAACTCTCGGCAGTCATTCCGGTGTTTTCCGTGGCGGTTTCCCGGCGCGAGTGGAGGGCTGAGATACGCGCGGGCGGCCGGGGTCGCGCCCCGGCCGCCACGGGCTGACACGGTGGTCATGGTCGGATCAGCATCCGGATACGCGCTCCCAGTAGCCGGGAGAGGTTTCCTGGACGGACGTGATGACGTAGATGTTCCACAGGCCGAGCAGGTCGTTGCCGCCCACGCTGTAAGCGTAGCCGTAGCTGACGTAGGCACGGCCTTCAGCCACGTGCTGGTAGTTGTTCGCCGTCACGCACTCCCCCGCGGGCGGAGTGGTCGGGGACGGGCTGGGCGACGGGGACGGAGAAGGGGACGGGGACGGCTGCGGATCGCCGTCGAGTTCCCAGAACTGGATCGTGTGGTAGGTGGAGCAGATCGTGTCGAGGAAGTAGGCGCCGGCGGTGCCGCACTGGTCCGTGCCGGACCCCGGGTCCACGGGAGTGCCGTGCCCCATGCCGGAGACCAGGTAGCGGGCGACCACGTCGCGTCCGGAACTGTCCTGGTAGTACTCGACGGTGGTGTTCGCGCCGAGGTTGGCGGTCCGCGCGGGGGTTTGCCCGATACCCCACACGTTGGTCCACTGGTCGCGGGAGGACTGCGCATTCTTGGGGGTCACGACCGTGTCCGCGGTGCCGTGCCAGATGGCGACGCGCGGCCACGGTCCCTGCCAGCCCGGGTTCTTAGCGCGCACGAGGTCGCCCCACTGCTTGGGGGTGAGGTTGCGGCCGGAGAACATGCACGTGGTCGCGTCCAGCAGGCTGCTGGCGCAGCCGGTGGGGATTCCGGCGACGATGCTTCCCCCGGCGAACACGTCCGGGTAGGCCGCGAGCATCTCGGAGGCCATGGCGCCGCCCGCGGACAGGCCGGAGATGTAGACGCGCTCCTCATCCAGGCTGTAGGTGCGCACCGCGTAGTCGACCATGGAGCGGATGGACTGTGCTTCACCGGAGCCGCGCGCCGTGTCGGACTTCTGGAACCAGTTGAAGCACGAGGAGCTGTTGTTCGCTGATTTCTGCTCTGCGTAGACGAGGGCGAAGCCGAGGCTGTCGGCGTACTTGGCCCAGCCGGAGTGGGCGTGGTAGGTGGCGGCGTCCTGGGAGCATCCGTGGAGGAGGACGACGAGCGGGGCGTTGTCGGGGAGGGTGGCGGGCCGGTAGACGTACATGTTCAGGTTGCCCGGGTTGGAGCCGAACGCGGACACCTGGGTGAGGGTGGCGGCTTCCGCGCGGGGGGCGAGGGCAGTGGTGCCGAGAAGGGCGGCGCCCAGGCCGAGGACAGCGGTCAGCGCCACCCATACCCGGGCGGGTATGCGTCGGGTCAGGTGCAGCATGGTGCCTCCGTTGGAAAGACCCTGCGGGGGACACGGGTTCGGCCGAACACCAGTGCCCACACCCTACGAACAATGTGACCTAAATAACATGTGTCTGGTGTGGAGGTTGCGGCGACACGACCCGTGAAGACCCCACACAGCTCTCCCCCACATAGCCGAACGCCACATAGAACCGCCCAACCCTGTGGTGGCCGCCCATATCAGCGACGAACCTCACAAAACCTACATTGAGGCCCATGACACCGCATGACACTCGTCCCGACACGGCCGCACCCCCCACCTCCGCTGCGGCCGGGACCTCTGTTGACGTGGACCTCACCGGCCGGACCGCTCTCGTAACCGGCGCTGCCAGCGGCATCGGCCGCGCCTGCGCGACCCGCCTAGCCGCCGCCGGGGCCACCGTCCGCCTCGTCGACCTCAACCGGGAAGCCCTCGACGAACTCGCCCAGCGCGGAATAGGCGAACCCCACCACGTAGACCTCACCGACCTGGACGCGGTCGACACTGTGGCACGCGGCGTCGACATCGTCGTCAACAACGCTGGAGTGCAGACAGTCTGCCCCGTCCACGAATTCCCCCCGGAACGCTTCTCCATGATGGTGAAACTCATGCTGGAAGCCCCGTTCCGGATCGTGCGGGCCGCGCTGCCGCACATGTACGCGCGCAACTGGGGGCGGATCATCAACATCTCCTCCGTGCACGGGCTGCGGGCCTCCGCCTACAAGTCCGCCTACGTGGCCGCCAAACACGGTTTGGAAGGCTTCTCCAAAGTCGTCGCCCTCGAAGGCGCCCCGCACGGAGTCACCTCCAACTGCATCAACCCCGGCTACGTGCGCACCCCCCTCGTGGAACAGCAGATCGCCGACCAGGCGCGCGCCCACGGGATCCCCGCCAGCGACGTAGTGGAAACCGTGCTGCTGGCCCGCAGCCCCATCAAACGGCTCATCGAACCCGCCGAAGTCGCTGAAATGGTGGCCTACCTGTGCTGTCCCGAGGCGTCTTTCATCAACGGCGCCTCCCTGACCATTGATGGAGCATGGAGCGCGAGCTGAACAACACCCCGGTTCCCCCCGAAGACGACCCGTGGGCGGTAGACGCCCAGTCGGCCTTCCTGGAACTTTTGCTGCGCGACGCTCCCGCGGTCGAATACGAACGGCCGCTGCTGGAAGCCCGTGCCCGCGGGGACACCCCGGAAACCCTGGCCCGGTTGGAACGCGCCAAACTCCTGGCGCTACGGGTCCGCTCCGTCCTCCGCGACCTGCAGCGCCGCGAATCCGAACTCACGGCCCTGTTCGAAACCGCTAACGACCTGACCGGGATGCGCAGCCTCGACCAGATGCTGCGCGCCATCGTGGACCGGGCCCGCCACCTCCTCAACACCGACGTCGCCTACCTGACACTCAGCGACCCGGAACGCGGGGACACCTACATGCGGGTGACGTCCGGTTCCGTCTCAGCCCGCTTCCAGCAGCTACGCCTCGGCCACGGGGAAGGTCTGGGCGGCCTGGTCGCCCAGACCGCCCTCCCCTATGTCACCGCCAACTACTTCGCGGACACCCGGTTCCAGCACACCGAGCACATCGACGCGGGGGTGCGCGAAGAAGGCCTGGTCGCGATCCTCGGCGTGCCGCTCCAACTCAACGGCCGTGTCATCGGCGTCCTGTTCGCCGCCAACCGGCGGGAACGGCCGTTCTCCCACGCGGAAGTAGCCCTGTTGAGCTCGCTGGCCACGCACGCGGCGATCGCTATCGACAACGCCAACCTCATCGACGACACCCGGCGGGCGCTCGCCGAACTCAACACCGTCAACCAGCGGCTCCAAGAACACACCGAATCCGTGGAACGCGCCGCGGCAGCCCACGACCGGCTCACCGACCTCGTGCTGCGCGGCGGCGGGATCGAAGAAGTCGCGGCCGCAGTCGGCGACGTCCTCGGCGGCCAAGTGTGCATCCACGACCTCAACACGGCCGCCACTCCCCCGCCCTGCTGCGAGGACCCTGCCGTTGCCGAAGCCGTGCAGACCGCGCTGCACAGCGGCCGCACCGCCCGCGCCGGGGATGCGTGGGTGGCAGCGGCCGCAGCCGGCAGTGAACTGCTCGGCATGCTCGTCCTGCGCGGCATCGAACCCGACATCACCGGCCAGCGCATCCTGGAACGCGCCGCCGTCGTCACCGCGCTGCTGCTGCTCATCCGCCGTTCCGCAACCGAAGCGGAGCACCGGGTCCGCGGCGACCTGCTCGACGAACTCTTGGACACCCCGGACCGGGACCCCGAGTCGCTGCGGCAGCGCGCGGCCCGCCTCGGCGCGAACCTCACCGTCCCCCACGTGGTTGCGGTCGCGGAATCCCCCGGTGCTGATGTGGGGCGGCTGCGCCTCGCCGCCATGCACATCGCTGAAACCACGGGCGGGCTCGCCGGGATCCGCGGCGGCCGGGTCGTGCTCGTCCTGCCCGGCACCGACCCCACCACGGTGGGCCGCCGTATCGGCGCTGACCTGGGGGTCGCGGTCAACGGTCCGGTGACCGTGGGGGTGGCGGGGCCGGTCGAAGCCCTGCCCGGATTCCGGTCCTCGTTCACCGAGGCGCTGCGCTGCCTGCAAACCCTGCAGGCCCTGGGGCGCACCGGGGAAGTCGCCGCCCCCACCGACCTAGGGTTCCTCGGGCTGCTGCTCGGTGACGACCGGGACGTCGACGGGTTCGTCACCGCCACCCTGGGCCCGCTGCTGGACTACGACGCCCGCCGGAAGACCGCGCTCGTGGACACGCTGCGCGCCTATTTCGCGGCGGGCGGCAACCTGTCGCGCGCCAAAGACGCGCTGCACGTCCACGTCAACACGGTCTCCCAGCGGTTGGAGCGGATCTCCCAGCTCATCGGCGACGACTGGCAGGAGCCCAGCCGGGCCTTGGAGATCCAGCTAGCGCTCCGCCTCCATGGTCTGCTGGACCGCGGTGTGGATTTGGGCGGCAACCGTGGCCGCGGTTGACGAGAACAGCGGCGTGTAGTGGTTGTCGTCCGGCAGCTCCACCAACTGCACTCCGCTGCCGTCCAACGCGGCGAGCCGCTCCGCCGTGTACAGCCCGGGGGTTTCGTCCAAGAGTCCGCGCGCCGCCCACATCAGCCACGCCGGGCACGGCAGGGCACGGATCGCCCCCAGCACTTCCGGATCCTCCAATACTTGGGCGCCGTCGATCCGCACCGCGTCCGCCACACAACTGGACCGCATCTCCGGGGGGTCCCCCACCAGGTCGCGTTGCACATAGGTGTCGGCCCACGTGTTCCACCGGCCCGCGAACGCGGGATGCTTCTGCCAGAAAGAACGGTAAGTGTCCCGGTCGGCGAACGTCATCGACAGTCGAGCCATTGCCGGGCCGATCACCTGCTGGATGTCGGTTCCCGGCGGGGCAGGCAGCCCGAACCCGCCGTCGACGAGCACCACCCCTGCCACCCGGTCGGGATGGCGGACCGCAGCCAGGCAGGCCACGAACGCACCCATGGAATGCCCGACCAGCACCGTGCGGTCCACGCCCACCGCGTCCAACAAGGCCATCGTGTCGGCGACGTGCGCCCCCAGCCCGTACGGGCCGGGCAAGTGGGCGCTGCGGGCCCGGCCCCGCAGGTCGGGGGCGAGCAGCGCCAGCGTGTCGGGAAGCTCGGCGGCGACCCGGGCGAACGAGTGCCCGTTAGCGGTGATGCCGTGCAAAGCCACGACGGGCAGCGCCTCAGCAGATCCCCACCGGGTGACGGTGAGGGCGCCACCCGCCACGTCCACGGTGAATTCAGTTCCGGTCACGACACGACTCCTCAAACGGTTACCGGGTGCGAGACGGCCGGTTCCGAACCGTACGCCCGCCAGGGAACGGCCCGGAACCGGCCCGCGGCCCCCGCTAGGTGAGGGAACTTGACGGTTGCACAGCAGGGGCCGGGCTTGGGACGGCTATGCCGCGGCGGCGCGGCGGCGCAGCGCCGCATGGATCCGGGAAGGCAGTGCGGCAAGCCCGCCGGGGAAGAAGAACACCAGCAGCACGAAAAGCGTGCCGAGGATGAACAGCGGCTGGCTCAGCGGGGCGCGCACCACCGCGGGCAGACCGTCGAACACGTCCGAGGCCGCCAACTGCAGCAGCCGGTGGTCGACGTAGGTGTAGACGACCGCGCCCACCAGGGGCCCCCAGCGGGTGCCCGCGCCGCCCAGCGACACCATCACCAGCAGGGTCAGCGTGAACTCGGCGGTGGTGATCGCCGGAGTGACCCCGCCGGACACGACCAGGTAGACCACCCCGCCCAGGGAGGCGAGCGCGCCCGCGACCGTGAACGCGGCCAGCTTGTACGGGTAAGGGTTGACGCCCAGCACCGAGACCCGCTGCTCGTTGGCGCGAATCCCCTGCCAGACCCGGCCCACCGGGGTGGCGCTCAGCCACCACACCACGCCCAGCGCCACCACCACGTAGCCGACAGCCAGCCAGTACAGGTTGACCGTGTTGACCACGCCGATGAACGCGTCCGGCACCAGGTCCGGGTTGAGCGACAGCCCTTCCTCGCCCCCGGTCATCCGCCCCGGGTCGCGGACCACCAGGATCGACCCGGCCTGCGCGAACGCCAAGGTCACCATGGCCAGGGCGATGCCGGAGACACGCAGCGAGATCGCGCCCAACACCAAGGCCAGCAGGGTGCCGGAAGCCACGGCGATCAGCGCCGACCACAGCAGCGGCAGCTCCAGAATCCCCATGAGCAGCACCGCCAGGTAGGCGCCGGCCGCAAAGTAGAGGGCGTGCCCGAACGACAGCAGCCCCACCCGCCCGTACAGCAGGTCGTAGCTGGTGGCGAGCCCGCCCAGGACAAGGCAGGTGGCGAGCACGTGCAGCGTGGACGGGCTGTTCAAAGTGCCTTCGAACAGGCCGGGAATCCGCAGCGTGGAAAACGGCAGGGACAGCAGCACCACCGCGACCACGGCCGGGGCCACCCACGCGGGAACCCGCCGGGGGCGGCGCACCGCCTCGGCGACCGGTGCGGCGGGGGCGGCAGGGGCCTCGGTTGTGTGCTTGGTGTCGGTGTCGACGTTCATGCCACCCTCCCGGCGGTTGCTTTGGCGAGCCCGCCCTGCCGTGTCAACAGCACTGCGGCGAGCACGATCACCACGGCGATGTCGCCGAGCCCGGCGACGGTGTAGTAGTTGGCGAACTGCTGGACCATGCCGACCGCGACCGACGCGACCGCGCAGCCCACCGTGGACGTGGTACCGCCGATCACGACCACGATGAACGCGAAGACCAGCAGGGACGTGCCTTGGAACGGGGTGATCACCCCGAAGTAGAGGCCGCCGAGCGCGCCCGCGAGCGCGGCCGCGGCCCCGCCGATCGCGAACACCAAGGTGAAGGACTTGCGCACGTCGATACCAAGCGCGGTGACCATGGCCCGGTCCTCCACTCCGGCGCGCACGATCAGGCCGTAGCGGGTGCGGGTTCCGAACAGCAGCAGCCCGGCGAGGACCAGGGCAGCAACCGCGATCAGCAGGAACCGGTCGGTGGGAATGGCCGCGCCAAGCAGAGTCACCGTGCCGGAGACGAGCTCCGGGCGGGGGAACGGCAGCGGGTCCGCGCCCCAGATCGCTTGCACGAGAGCGGGGACCGCCAAGCTGAGTCCGACAGTGACGAGGATCTGCTCCCGGTGCCGCCCGTACAAGGGGCGGATCACCCCGAGTTCGACGAGGGTGGCAGCGAGCGTGCCCGCAGCAACCCCGAACGCTACAGCGACAAGGAAACCGACCCCGTCCCCGCCTGCGCCAGGCAGATAGACGCTGGCCCACCACGTGGCGTAGGCGCCGATGGTCAAAAACGCGCCGTGCGCGAAGTTCAGCACATCCATCAGGCCGAAGATGAGGGACAGGCCTGAAGCGATGAGGAAGTAGAGCGCGCCGAGCCCGAGCCCGGTCACGACGAGCAAGACAACGGTACTCATGCGGCTCCTCCCGGCTGGCCGTGTGCGGGAACGGAGGTTTTGGACACGCCGAGCAGTTCCCGGGTGCGTTCGGCGTCGTCCAGCAGGTCGAGCACGTTGCCGGTGTGCACGACCCGGCCGGCGTCCACGACCACGGCCTGCCCGGCCACCCGGCGCACCAGCGCCAAGTTCTGCTCGACAAGCAGCACCGGCACTTCTTCCGCGATCCGGGCGACCGCGTCCGCCACCTCCGCAACCACCCGCGGGGCAAGCCCTTTCGTGGGCTCGTCCACGATGAGCAGCCGGTTGTCGTTGAGCAGGACGCGGCCGATGGCGAGCATCTGCTGCTGGCCGCCGGACAGGGTGCCCGCGGGCTGGTTGGCGCGCCGCGCCAGCTCGGGGAAAAGGTCGTGCACGAGGTCGTAGCGGGGGGTGTGCCCGCGCCGCTCCGCCAGCCGCAGGTTCTCGGCCACGGTCAGCCCGGCGAACACGCCCCGGTCTTCCGGCACATAGCCGATGCCCATCGCGGCGATCGCGTGCGTGGGGTCGGCGGTGATGTCGCGGCCAGCGAACACGATCCGACCGGTGCGCGGCACCAGTCCGAGAATCGCTTTGACGGTCGTGGTCTTGCCGACCCCGTTACGGCCGAGCAGCGAAGTGACCCCGTGGTCAGCAACGGTGAACGACACCCCTTGCAGGATGTGGGAGCCCTCGATCCACACGTGCACATCGGCGACGTCCACCAGCGGCTCGGCGGCGGTCACAGCGCATCCCCAAGGTAGGCGGCTTGGACCCGCGAGTCCGCCATGGCGGTGTCCGGGTCGGCCAGGGCGAGGAGCGCGCCGTGGTGCATGACGGCCAGGCGGTCGGCCATATCGAGCAGCACCTCCATGTGGTGTTCGACCATGAGCACCGTGCAGCCTTGTTCGCGGTGCACGGTGCGGATGACGTCGACGAGTTCACCGATCTCCCCCGCGCTCACCCCGGCCATGGGTTCGTCGAGCAGGATGACGCGGGGTTCGCGGGCCAGCAGCAGCGCGAGTTCGAGCTTGCGTTTGTCGCCGTGGGACAGGTCTCCGGCGAGTGCGTCGGCCCGGTGGGAGAGCCGGACCAGGTCCAAAACCCGGCTAATCTCGGGCCCGGTCACGGGGGTGGCGCGCTGCCAGAAGCGGCGCGACTCCCCCAACCGGGCCTGGACCGCTAGACCGACGTTCGCGCCAACGGACAGGTCAGCGAAGACGCTGGAGGTCTGGAAGGTGCGGCCCAGGCCCAGGCGGGCCCTCCGGTGCGGCGGGAGCCGGGTGATGTCGGTCCCCAGCAGTTCCACGGTGCCGCGGGTGGGCCGGGTCAGCCCGGACACCAGGTTGAACAGCGAGGTTTTCCCGGCTCCGTTGGGGCCGATGACGGCGAGGAATTCACCGTCGGAGACGGTCATGGACACGCCGTCCACGATGACGGCGCCGCCAACCGACCAGCTCAGGTCGTTGAGGACCAGGACCGGGGCTGGTGGAGAGGGGGTGGGGGAGGTCATCACGTCACTCCGCGACTGGGGGTTCCACGTCGGCGGCAGGGATTTCCGCGATCAGTTCGGGGACAGCGTCTGCGCCGCTGCCGACCAACCGCACCTGGTACATGGGCTGGAGGAGCGCGTGGTCTTCCGCCCGGATGGTCAGGGTGCCTTTCACGCCTTCGAAGGTCCAGCCTTCCAGGGCTTTGATCCGCTCCTCGGTGGTGTCGCCTTCAGAGATGGCGTGCACGATCATCTGCGCGGCGGTGAACCCGTCGGGGGTGAACAGGTCTACTTCACCGCCGTTGTCTTCGACGAATTCGCGCATCATCTGCTCGGCTTCGGTCTGCGCGGCCCCGTCGAAGTAGTGGGAGAGGAAGGAGATCTTGCCTTCAGCTTCGCCGAACACCGGGTAGGACGCTTTGATGTCCAGTCCGGTGACGACCTCGGTGGCGTCGAGGACCCCCTGCTGGTTGAGGGCCTTCCACATGGCGGAGGCGGTCTCCCCCGCCCACGCCACGAACAGCAGGTCAGGGTCGGCTTGGCGGACCTGTTCCGCGAACGGGGTCAGGTCGGTGGTGTCAGGCGGGGCGAGGACACTGTCCACGGTGGCGCCCTGGGCTTCGAGGACGGTGGTGACCGCGTCCACGTTGTCCTGGCCGAACGCGTTCTGCTGGGCGAAGACGATGACGTTCTTGCCTTCGGGGTCGTCCATGAAAGAACCCGCGGCGAGAATGTCCTGGTAGGTCTGGCGGCCGGAACGGAACGTGTAGTCGTTGATGCCGGTGATGGCATCGGTGGCGGCCGGTCCAGAGATGAACAGCACCTTGTTCTGTTCGGCGAGCGGGGCGACTTGGACGGCCACGCCGGACGCGGTGGACCCGGCGATGATGTCGTAGCCTTCGCCGATGAGTTCCCGGGCCGCGGACACCGCCTTGGTGGGGTCGCCAGCGTCATCCCGGGTGGTGACTTCGATGGGCCGGCCGTCGACTTCCATGGTGCCGCCGGTGGCGTATTCGAGTCCGGCTTCGAAGCCCTGGTAGTACTGCTCGCCGTAGGTGGCGAGCGGCCCGCTCATGGAGTAGACGAGGCCGATTTTGATGGGGCCGTCAGCGTCGCCTGTGGCGGCGCTCTCCGGGCTGCCGCAGGCGGTGAGGACGAGAGCACCGGCGCAGAGCGCGGCTGCGAAAGGTGCGTAAGGGGGATAACGCATGGTCTCCTCCAGGTGTCCCCGCCACCCTGCGGGCGGCGGTGGGGACGGCAGGATCAGGGGTGTGCCACCGAAGGTAGAGAAGAAGTGATGTGATTCACATGTTGCTGTGGCACATATTGAACCGCGAATCGGTGTCTTCAACCCCTATCGGAGGAGCCGCACACGGCGCCGCACCCCGGAGGAAAAGCGGGCATACGCGCGGGCATGCTGATGCGCACCGACACGGTGTGTTGGTGCGCGACGCTGCTCCGTGTTCTTCCCTATTGCCTAAGGCACGCCAGCCCCGCGGCGGTCACCGCGGCCAGGCGAACGCCTCCCCCACGGTGGCGGCCAGTTCCAGGTAGGCGTCGTGGGTGCTCGGCTGCAGCCGGTCCAAGTAGATTTCGGCGCCCTCATCCAGGTGCGGATCCCACGGCACGCGCACTACGGCGCGGCATCGGGACGCGAAATGCTCCTCCAACCGCTGCAAGTCCACGTTGGACTTGCTGTTGCGGCGCACCATGGACATCACCACGACCGCGCCCCGCACCAGTGACCCGTAGTCGTGGGCGTCTAACCAGTCGAGTGTGGCGGACGCGCTGCGCGCTCCGTCCACCGACGGGGTGGAGACCACGATGATCTGGTCGGCCAGGCCAAGCACGCCCCGCATCGCCGAGTGCAGCAGCCCGGTGCCGCAGTCGGTGAGCGTGATCGAGTAGAAGTGCTCGACGATCCGGGCGACCTCACGGTAGTCGTATTCGCTGAGCGCTTCGGAGACGGCAGGATCCTGGTCTGAGGCGAGCACTTCCAGCCGGGACGGGGCCTGGGACGTGAACGCGCGGATGTCGGCGTACCGGGAGATCGTGTCCTTCTCGTTGAGCAGGTCCCGGATCGTGGTGGGAGTCTCCAAGTGGAGTTTGTCCGACAGGGTGCCCCGGTCCGGGTTGGCGTCAATGGCGAGTACGCGGTCGCCACGCAGGGACGCCAGCATGGATCCGAGGGCAGCGGTCGTCGTGGTCTTGCCGACCCCGCCTTTGAGGGAGAGCACCGCAACCCGGTGGTGGCCGCCCACCACATGGGTGCAGGCTCGGGCGATCATCTCCTGGCGGCGGCGTTCCGCCCGCGAGTTCCCCGGGTTGATGAGGCCGAAGGTGATCGACCGCACGGCCCGCCGCCACCCGGTGACCGCGCCGGGACGGTAGCCGCCGCTCCACTCCCGGCCCGGGGTGACCACGGGCGGGGCGAACGTCGCGGGACCGGTGGCGCTGTTCCCCTGCGACGGGGAGGACAACCACGGGGGTGTCTTCGCGGACGCGGGCCTGGAAGGCGTGGGCGACGCTGCCGTAGACCGCGGGGTCTCCGGGTCCGTGGTCCGCGGGTCGTGGACTGGTGGAGGCGGCGTGTCTTCCCGGCGCGGCGGGTGAGGGTCACGCCAGGCTGGGGCGGCAGGCGGGGGCGTCGTCGGGGCCGGGCCCGGCGGGGGAGTGGTCAATGCCCCGGAGAAGTCCAGCGGGGGAAGCGGTTCCGGCTCGGGAACGTCCTCGGGCGGGGGCGGCGGGGGAGCGGACCGCTGCTGGGCTTCTTCCAGCAACTGGCGGAGCTGCGGCCGGTTACGGCCGAAGCGCGACCGCACCGATTCGGCGGGCGAGTCATCCGCCTTCGGCGCCGAGGATTCCGGGGAGTGGGCTTCGCTGCCGGGGCCGCTCGCATCGGGCACGGCGGGGGACGGCGGTCCTGTTTCCGGTCCGCCCCGGGTGGCGTCGGCCCGGAACAAGTCCGGGGACGACACGGTAGGGAGCGGGTCCGGCGGCAGGTCAGGCGACGGGGCTGCCGGCGCAGGCCCGTCGAACTGCCGCGGTGGGGAAGGCTGCGGCTGGGCGAGCGGACCGGGCGGCGCCAGCTGGCCGGGACCGTGGCTGTCGCCGGAGGACTGGTCCGCGAACGGGGCAGGCTCGGGGGGAGATGAGGTGGTCGGAGCCGGTTCAGGGCTCAGTTTTTGGGCATAGGGTGGGGGAGGGGCAAGGTCCAAGTCGAAATCGTCGTCGCCGAACCACTCGTCGGCTCCCTCGTAGCGGTCCTCCCCTAGCTCGGTGTCGACCGCGGGATCCTCGTATCGCGAGCGCGGCGAACGAGCACCGAAGTGTTCGGAACCGTCGTGCTCTTCGTAGGACACCGCGCCACTCCTCAGGACATTCCGCAGACCGTACTGGGTATGCGTGGTATTTGGCTATTTCATAGTCGAAAGACGGTGCGCTCGGCGAGTCGCGCCGTCTCCGGGTTCGTCGGGCACTCGGTCATCAACGATAGAACTAGTGGTCATGAGATGAGAAGGGAGCGAAAGCCGCATCTCGGCATTGTTTGACGGGTCTGCCCCGCCCGCGACGGGGTGGGTAGCGTGGATTCCATGCGAGCGATAGTCGTCAGTGCCCCCGGCGGTCCGGAGAATCTGGTCTGGCAGGAGGTCCCCGACCCCCAGCCCGGGCCGGGAGAAGTCCTCGTCGAGGTTGCGGCAACAGCGGTCAACCGAGGCGACATCAGCCAGCGGGAAGGCAACTACCCGCCGCCTCCGGGCGCCCCGGAATACCTGGGGCTGGAATGCTCCGGCCGCATCATTGCGTTCGGCCCCGGCACTGAAGACTCTGGTTACCGGGTGGGCGACGAGGTGTGCGCGCTGCTGAGCGGCGGCGGTTACGCCGAGCGGGTAGCGGTTCCTGTCGGCCAGTTGCTGCCGGTCCCCAAAGGGGTCGGCCTGGTCGAGGCCGCAGCCCTGCCCGAGGTTGCCTGCACGGTGTGGGCCAACGTGTTCATGACCGCCCAGCTGCGTGAAGGCGAGGCTCTGCTGGTGCACGGCGGCGCCAGCGGGATCGGCACCTTCGCGATCCAGGCGGCCCGCGCGTTCGGCGCCCGCGTGCTGACCACCGCGGGAAGCGAAGCGAAACTTGCCCGCTGCCGGGAGCTCGGTGCGGATGTGGCGATCAACTACCGTTCCGAGGACTTTGCTGCGCGGGTGCGGGAAGAGACCGGCGGCCGCGGCGTCGACGTGGTGCTCGACATCATGGGCGGCAGCTACCTGGAGGCTAATCTCCGTTCACTTGCGGTGGGCGGACGGCTGGTCGTCATCGGTTTGATGGGCGGGCGCAGAGCAGAGCTCGACTTGGGGCGGCTGCTGATCAAACGGCTGTCTGTGCACGCCGCGACGCTGCGGTCGCGCCCGTTGGAGGAGAAGGCCGCGATCGTCGCGCAGGTAACAGAGCGGGTATGGCCGCTGGTCGAGAGAGGGGAGATCCGGCCGGTCGTGGACCGGGTACTGCCACTCAGCCAGGCCGCCGAAGCGCACCGTGTCCTGGAAGCCAGCGAGCATGTCGGAAAGATTCTGCTTGTTACCAATTAATAACACTCACCGCGAAATCGGCGTAGTGTCTCCAACGTCAACAGCCGCAAGGTGGGAGATGCGATGAACAACGGACCCAGTCAGGAAGAGCAGCCCCAGGTGCTGATTCTGGGGCCGAGCGGCCCGGCCGCCGTGCCCCCTGCGCCCTCGAATGAGGAGGAGAAGGAGGAGTCGGAGGGGCGTCCGGTCACCGAGATGGTGGAGCAGCCTGCCAAGGTCATGCGGATCGGCAGCATGATCCGGCAGCTGCTGGAGGAGGTCAAGGCCGCCCCCTTGGACGAGGCGAGCCGGGTCAGGTTGAAGGAGATCCACGCCAGCTCGATCAAGGAGCTGGAGGACGGGCTCGCTCCGGAACTGGTGGAGGAGCTGGAGCGGCTGTCTTTGCCGTTCACCGACGAGGAGACGCCGAGCGAGGCCGAGTTGCGGATCGCTCAGGCTCAGCTCGTGGGCTGGTTGGAGGGTCTCTTCCACGGTATTCAGACGACACTGTTCGCCCAGCAGATGGCGGCGCGCGCCCAGTTGGAGAACATGCGCCGGGCGCTGCCTTCTGCGCTGCAGCAGCAGGGGGAGGGCGAGCACGCCCAGCAGGGTCGGGTGCAGGGCAGCTCGGGACCGTACCTGTAGGTCGGCGCATACCTGGGGCTGGGCCGCGGCCCGCTGCCATGGATCAGTGAGACGGCTCGGGGGCGGAGGGTGTCATCCCGCCTTCCCGAGCCGTGTTGTGTGTCGGGGACTGCGGAGTCGGCGGGCGGGACCGTGTGTCTTTTTTTCGGGGCTGCGACGGGGTCCCGGGCCGAGGAACACCCTCCCCAGTTTCTGTCAGTCCGATTCAGGATTTAGGACTCGTCCGCTATCCGATCCGGCGTGTTCACCACTGATCGTTTAGGGGGCTTTGCACGCAAAGCCCGAATTTTTTGTTCAAGACGGTGGGAATATGCGCGAATCCCCTGCGAAGGGGGATGGTTCATTTTTAGAATTTCACTGCTCCTATCACCGGAGTCGAGCACCATTGCCGTAAATCGGCAGCGGTGTCCCCGACACAAGAGGAGAGGTGAGGTGGATGGCGGATTTCTTCCATCGAAAGGCCGCGCATCTCGCCGTTTCTCCCGATGGCACGCCGGGCAAGGAGGGGGGTATCCCGGCAGCCGGGCTTATCGGGGACTCGTGTGGCACGGATTCCGGTGACGAGGAAAGGGTGGCGAATACCGCAGGGGAAGCCTCCAGCCAGGGTTTTCTACTCGGGGGCTACTGCGGTGCGCTGGCCTTACGTGGGGGTTCACCACCGTGGCCGCTCAGCCAGCAGGCAAGCGGGGGAGCCGTGGCTGGCGGCCTCGGGGTGGCAGCGGGGTCCCCCACACTGCGGGCTGCCCGGGGCCATGGGGATGTGGTCGCTGTCCCAGGTAGGCCGCGGCGCAGGACAGGGAGGGCGCACTCGGCTGCGCTCTCCCTGCAGCCCACGACAGGGGGTTTCGCAGGCATGACGGCCCTTGACGCGGGCGTGGTTGCTGAGCACGGAAGCATCCCGGTAAGTCGCTGCTGACGGCTTAAAGTCCGAGATTCCTGACCTGTCTCCCGGGGGGAAGATAAGGGGGGAGAAGGCCACGGGCGGGACCGCTTACTGCGGTCCCGCCCGTGGCCTTTGTGCTGACCACCACCGAGAAAATGAAAGATGTTTTCGTTTTCTCAGAATTCTTTTCGCGTTAGCACCTGCCACTCCCTCACGAAAATGAAGATTCACCGCCATCTGTTCAGAATTGTTTTCCTAGGATGACCGGATGATGGATTCCTTCTAAGGAAGGCCTTGGCCTCAGCGGAATTCTCCTCCTGAGCACTCAGAGGGATCCCGGCTCCGCCGAGAGTGGATTGCAGGGGCCCAAGAGATGATAGGACACATCAGACCTCTGTCTGATATGGCAGAATTTGCCCCTTATGTCCTGCGCAGTAATTCAATGTCGGCAGACGTGGTAATGTCCGAAGTTCCGAAAACCATCACAGAAAACCGCATCCTCGCCATTAAGTGAAATTTGTCGTTGTCGCTGGTGAGGAAGGAGCAGCCACGGCGATCCACCCGACACCCCACCAGGACGGGAGGTGCGCGAGGTCGAGTGGAGGCAGCGTGGCCGCACGCCACGAGCGGACTTCCAGCACAAATGACGAAAGAGACGGAACCGGTGGACGATCTGACCGCGCACCCCGACGGAGCATCCCCCGCCTCGATCCCCCCGCCCACCTCCCCGGACACCGCGCCACGCCACACTCCCACGTCCACGGCGCTGATCCGCTACCTCCCCGTAGTCCGCAAGGGAGCACTGCTGGGCTTCCTGTGGGCAACAGAAACCGACGACGCCGTCGGATTCCTCGCACTGGATACCGCCGAAGAACCCGCAGCACGCTTCTGGGCCGACCGGATCGCGCACAGCGAGCGTGAAGGACTCCGCCCGCTGCAGATCCTGCGCCGGTGGGGCGGAACAGCTGAAGACCCTGTCGGCGGGACGGTGCCCGCAGCAGCCCGGGAACGGATCGCAGTCTCCCTGGACGTGCTGCGCGCCCTCCCCAGCCTGCAGTAACCGCGGGACGCCCACAGGGGCAGCACTGGCACTGCCTGCCCGGATTCCCGCAGCGGTGAGCACTGCCCTCATCCTTCACCGCACAAGGCGGCCCCGCGGGAGCGCATCCTCTACCCCAACACTGAACGCTCCCGGGGGCCGCAGCAGAAACAAACCCAGCAAGCAGTGCCGCCGCGCCCTTTCCGCTAAGCCAGCGGCGACTCGGTGACCTCCCGGGTCAGACTCGCCATCACCAGGTCAGCCAAGTGGCGGTAGGCCTCGGCATCGTCGAGCCCCGTGGCCTCTTTGATCGTGCCGTCCTGGATCCCCGTCATGACCCGGGCCACCGCAGCCCCCACAAAAGCAGCGTTGACCGGGCGCAGCACGCCAGCAGCCACCCCTTCAGCGACCAGTTCCTGCACCCGCCGGGCCGCTACCAGCGTGTTCTCCTGGTAGACCTCGTTGGCGGGAGCGAACGCCGCCAAATCGGCGTAGAACTGCTCCGACACCGGCTCCAACTCTGCGGCGACTGCCTCCAAGTAGACCACGAGCCGCTTCTCGGGCGGCGCTTCGGCCACGCGGGCCTCGATGCGTTCGGCTGCCCTCTTGAAATAGGAACGCACCGCGGCAACCACGATCTGCTCTTTGCTCGGCGCCACCAGATACAAGGTGCTCTTGGAGCAGCGCAGCCGTTCCGCCATGTCACTCACGCTGAAGCGCGCAAACCCCTCAGCGAGGAACAGGCGGCGCAGACCGTCGAGGAGTTCCTCGCGGCGCGCACGGGTCTTCTCCGACAACCTCTGGAGGGCAGGCATGGCCCCAGCGTACCGAGAGGCCCTCTTGTTTTCCGAGTACTCAAAACAGTACTCTGGTACTCGAAATAGTACGGGGGTGTGCTCATGTCCGTCACACGCTTGATGCCGTCCCAAGAAACCGCAGACCTGGTCGAACTCGTCCGCGAAGTAGCGTCGCGGGAACTCGCACCACACGTCGCCGAAGCCGAAGAAACCGAACGCTTCCCCCGAGAAGCGTTCCGCACACTCGGCAAACTCGGTGTCCTCGGCCTCCCCTACCCGGAGGAGTACGGCGGAGGCGGCCAACCCTACGAGGCCTATCTCAACATCCTCGAAGAAATCGGAGCAGTCTGGGCCTCCGTCGGCGTCGGCGTCAGCGTGCACGTACTCTCCTGCTACGCCCTCGCCGTCTACGGCACCGAAGCACAACGGCAACGGTGGCTTCCCGACCTCCTCAGCGGCGACCTGCTCGGCGCCTACTGCCTCTCCGAACCGCACGCCGGCTCCGACCCCGCCGCCATGACCACCCGTGCCCGACGCGACGGCGACCACTACATCCTCGACGGCGTGAAAGCGTGGATCACCCACGGCGGGCAAGCCGACTTCTACACGGTCATGGCCCGCACCAGCGACGACCGTTCCCGCGGCATCTCCTGCTTCCTTGTCCCCGCCGACACCCCGGGCCTGAGCGCCGACCGCACCGAACGGAAAATGGGGCTGACCGCCTCGCACACCACCATGCTGCGCTTCGACGGGGTGCGCATCCCCGCTGACCAGCGCATCGGCGCCGAAGGCCAAGGCCTGTCGATCGCGCTGTCCTCCCTCGACGCCGGACGGCTCGGCATCGCCGCCGTTGCCACCGGCCTAGCCCAAGCCGCGCTCGACACCGCCGTCGACTACGCCCGGCAGCGCGAAGCCTTCGGCAAACCCATCATCGAACACCAAGGGCTTGCCTTCCTGCTCGCCGACATGGCCGCAGCCGTAGAAACCGCCCGCGCCGCCACCCTGCGCGCCGCCCGCCTCAAAGACTCCGGCCTGCCCTACAGCAAAGAAGCGTCCATCGCCAAACTCATCGCCACCGACAACGCGATGCGCGTCACCACCGACGCAGTCCAAGTCCTCGGCGGCTACGGCTACACGCGCGACTTTCCCGTCGAACGCTACATGCGCGAAGCCAAAGTCATGCAGATCTTCGAAGGCACCAACCAGATCCAGCGGCTCGTCATCGGCCGCCACCTCGCCCGCGACGCTACGGCACACACGGTCACGGTCGTCCGCTAACCCAAGCCGGGGGAAGGGAGAAGAGTGTGGGGCGGTAGGTGGACCGCCCCACACCCGTTCACTCCTTCTTGTTCTTCCGCGCCGCAAACTCGGCGAGGAACTCCTGGAAACGCGGCGAATTCACCGACGACGCCTGCGCCCACGACTCGAACTCCAACACCGTGGCGAGATCCGCGGTCTCCGCCATCCGCACCGCCCGTTTCATGTCCCTGACCAGGCCAGGATCACGCTCGGCGTAGCTGTGGGCCATAGCCAGCGCTTCAGCCACCGGATCCTCCACCAGCCGGGTGACCAGACCGGCGCGGAACGCCTCTTCAGCATCGATCCGCTCCGCGTCCAACAGGGTCGCCAACGCCCGGTGCCCGCCCATCCGCCGGGTGAGGAACCAACTGCAGCCGCCGCCCGGGTGCAGCCCCATCTCAGCGAACGTGATCGCAAACTTCGCTTTCGGGCCCGCCACGACCATGTCGCAGGCCATCGCAATATTCACCCCGGCACCGACCGCGATACCGCCCACCGCGGCGATCGTGGGAATCGTCAGGTCGGCAATGCTGAGAAAGCTCGCATACACCTGCTTCAACTCGTCGCGGATCACCGCGGGCGGACGCGTGGGATCCCCGAACAGGCTGGTGACATCCGCGCCCGCACAGAACGCCCGGCCCGCGCCGCTGACCACTAGGGCGCGCGCCTCCTCATCAGCCGCGACCGCGCGGACCGCCTCGGCCAGCTCGGCGAGCATCGGCCGGTCGAGGGCGTTGAGCCGCTGCGGCGCATTGAGGACGATGTGCCGCACCGGGCCGTCCGACTCGAACCTGATGAACTCCCCCATCGCTCCTCCACGGTGTGTCGCCGCCGTCTCCCACGGCACGAAACCGCAGAGTAGCCATGCACAGACCGTGACCGAGAAGCGCCCCCATGGTGGGGTGGCACTCATGATCGGACCGCTGCCACGGTCGTGTGCCTCGTGAAGGCGAGGGCACAGCCTTGCCCCAGGAGGCGGCGGACACCCATGACACCCTGGCGATGCCCCGACACGCTCACTCGGCTGCACAGCTCAGGAGCGGGGGTTCCTGAAGGGAACAGCTCTACTTAAGCGCGTCGCTGTTCGTCTATGGCGTCCCTACGAAATGGTGGAACTCGCCAGATTCCAGGAGGGTGAAGCGGGAGGGAACTTCCCCAGTATCACCCGTTGGGTGGAACGGGTCCGGCGAGGCGTCCGGGCCGGCAAACGATTCCACCGTGTTCACATGATGGTGACCGAGCCGCTCTCCGACTATGTGCGTTTCGAATGCGCGTGGGCCTATCGCCACACCGTGGCGGCCGGAGAGGACGTACGCATCATCGCCGTACCCGAAGGCCAGTAGCCTGCAGGACTCCCCCGCTTCGACTACTGGCTGTTCGACTCCTCAACCCTGGTGCGCATGAACTACGCCGACGACGGAACCTTCCTGTCCGCTGAACTCGTCGCCGACCCTGAACAGACTGTCTAAGCAAACCTCTGGCGTGACCAGGCCGTCCACCTGTCCTTACCGTTCACCGAGTACGCTGCCGGGTTTGACGACCTGATGCGGCCCCTCACGTCGTAGCCCTCATCCGAGCACCCGCTGTTTCTGCCCACCGGAAGATCCGCGGTGGTGTCCGCCTGAGTGCTCCTGACTGCCTTAACCGCCCTCTACGCCGCGAAGAATCACGGCCGCGAACTCTGCTTTCGGGCGCGTCACCGCTGCCCGGCGCCAAGGCTTTTCCGGTATGCAGCCCTGGCACCGGGCACGCGGTGGAGCATTTCAGGCCGCGCTGTCAACGGAATAGCCGAACTGGTTGAGACGCCGACGCGCTGTCTCCAACTCCTCTTCAGTGAACAGCGGGGCGAACCGGGGCTCGCACACCACTGCTTCCACGGTCAGGTCGAGGCGGCCGCGCTCCCACAGCGCAGAGAACCCGTCGGAGACTGTGGGCGCGTGCAGCAGTCGACGTGCCGCACCCAACGGCCCCAAGTCCGCAATCATGCTCAACAGTTGGGAGGGGGTGTATCCGGCCTCGTCGCGGGCTCGGTCGTAGAGCGAACGCAGCGCCAATCCCAGCTCCCGCAGCAGCGGTTCGTTTTCCTCCCGGGGCTCCGCCGCCACGGTTTCCGGTTCGACCAGGCGTTCCCCAGCTGCGTCCGCGTTCCGCCGCTTGACATAGCCGAGCAGGGCATCCACCGAGGTGAACACCTCGTAGCCCAACTCCTTCAACCGGGGGAGGTCGGCTTCCCCAGGATCCAACTCCAACACCACGGGAGCCCCTTGTCCGGCCTGCAACCCTTCCGGCCAGAACGCCTCGGCAACCGCGATTGCCCGCCCCGTCTCCGGGTCGGGCACTTCGGTGTCGACGAGCGGCTCCGAGTATCCCATCCGCTGCAGCTCTTCGATAAGCTCGCGGACCTGTACGGCACGCGCGTCGTCGGACTTCTCCGTGACCACGCTGATCGGGCGGAGCACCGTCTCGTTTGCACTTGCTGTCCCGGAGCGCAGCTCCTCCAAGAAAGACTGGGCTGCCTCAGCCAGCAGTTCCCGACGGGCGAAGAGGAAATCGCGGTAGCGTTCCAGTTTCCACAACGCAGGATCGGTGGGAATCCACTGCGAAGCGAGCACCCCAGGATGCCGGGCCTCCACCTCAGGAAGGTACTCCTCAGGACTGCGGTTGCCTATCTCCAGTTTGCTCTGCGGGGTGAGGAAACAGAAATTCGCGATTGCGTTCACATGCTTGCGGTCGTAGCCGTTGTACAGCAGTGGCTTCGGGAAGACGTGGTGGATCTCCAAAGATGAGAACTTGCCCAACGTCTCGGCCTTCAGTTCCAGTCCTGTTCCGAAGTCGCGGGCTCCCTTGACCCGGCTGAGCATGTACAGCACCGGGTAGAAACGCGAGCCCTTAGTAGCCCCCTCAAAGTCGTGCGGGCGGATGGTGAGAGAACCGCCTCGAACCCGTTCCAGGGAAGAGATAAGTCCGTCAATGCCTTCCCGGGCCAAGGTCTCGAGGTCCTGTTGCAGGTTGCTCTCTGCGGAACCGTAGTAGCGACCCCACAGGGCGGAGTGGATGTACCAGTAGAGGGTCTTGTCCCGGTGCACGCCGTCCGTGAAGGAGCCGTTGTTGAGCTCCAGCAGTCGTACCACCACCATGATGGAGTACCGGCCGGGCAGCACTCTGTCGTGATCGAGCCCGAGCCGTCCAGACACGGTGTTAAGGAAAGTGTCGACGTGAGCGACCGTCTTCTCTAGGGCGGCCTTGAATTCAGAAGCTTTGAGCCGTTCCAGTGCTTCGAACTGGGAACGTCCTGTTGCCACCGCGGTAACAGTGCGCAGCAGCCAATCCAGGTCGAAACGGTACCCAGCCCGCTCCCACCGGCGGAGAGCTTCACGCATCTTGCTGCGGGCTTCCATCCACTGTGCGCACAGCTTGGCCAGTGCCAGGTCACCCTTAGACAGCTTGGTACCGCTCGAGTTCACCCGGTTGAAAATGTCGACAACTTCGTCGATTTCTTTGTCCGCCCCAGTGATTTTCTCCTGGGGGAACTCGCGCTCGGTCACCTGGTGGAGTCGGTTGAGCCGCTGCAGGTAGATGGTGGCTAGTTCAGAGGGAGCATCGGTGAACCTCGCCAAGTAGGGAACCGGCCCCTGCTGGAACAGCTCGGTCACATTCACCCAACGGGGATCTGAGGCCATCTTGCTGCGCGAATAGAACTCGAAGACCTCGTCTTCCACGTGGAAGTACAGCCCGGTGAACGCCTTCGCGTCCCCTTCGAAGAACGCGGGTGGCCGACCTCGGATGACGCCGTACAGGGAGGTGATACGCTGCTGGCCGTCCAGCAGCATCAGGTGGGTCCGGCCGTCTCCCACCGTACCGCCTCGAGCAGCCACATCGGTCGCCGCGGTCTCCCACAGCAGCAGGCTGCCCACCGGGTACCCCCGGTACAGGGACCGCATCAGCCCGCGCACCTGGTCCCGGTTCCACACGTAACCGCGCTGGAACTCAGGAAGCAGGATCGTTCCTGAGTCGATTTGGTCGAGCAATGTAGACAATTGGCCATAAGGAACCTTTCTCACTGTTGCAGAGAAAACCTCAAGAGAGCGCGGTAAGAAACGGGCTCGGCTCGCAACTCCACGTGACCAGGAGTTGTTCACGGGCCCGCGTGCACGCCACGAACAACAGGCAGCGTTCCCGTTGCAGGCCAGCGCGGTGTGCGGCTTTGTCCTCAGATTCCGGGACAACCGCTTTGGGGGCGGGCAACTGCCCTTCACTGACTCCGGCGACCACCAGGCAACGGAACTCCAGTCCTTTCATCCGGTGCATAGTGCCGACGGACACCGCACCGTCCTCAGGGAGCCCTCCGGCGAGTTCCCGCACGGGGATCGACTCTGCGTTCAGCGTCTCGGCAACCTCTTTCACCAGCCGGTTGGAGCGCACAGCCACCCCGATCTCTTCGGGGGCCACCCCGCTGTCCATCCACTCCCGGACTGCGGCGGCGACAGCGCACAGCTCGTCTTCCTTGCTGGCGAACCCTTGCACGGTAGGCGGGGGACCGTGCAGTTCCGAGCGGCAGCCCGTGATCGATTCGACGCCGCCGTCCATGTCGTCGATCCGTTCCCCGTGCAGCAGGCCCAGGCTCCAGGCGAGGATTTCCGCGGTGGTGCGGTAGTTGATGCGCAGCCGGGTGGAGCGTCCCGCAATGGTGATACCGACGTCACGTAAAGTGACCTGATGCTGGTAGATGCGCTGGTGGGTGTCGGCAGCGAAGAACAAGTCGTTCGGGCCTTCAGACACGGCGGCGCGCAGCAGCCGCCATTTTTCCGGACTGAGGTCTTGGGCTTCGTCCACCACGATGTGTCGGTACGGTTTCCGGTCGCGTTCGGCGAGCAGCCGCGCTGCCTCCACACACACGGTTTCGTGCGTCCACAGACCCTGCTCGCGCAGTGCGGCTTCGAACTCCCAGATCGCCTGCCAGACGTGGGCACGCTGCTGGGAGCCGAGGGGCCGTCCCCGCCCGGTGCGTTTCGCGGCGAGGTAGTCCTGTGCCGAACGCACCTGCTGGGCGATGACGACCTGCCGCCACTCCTCGGCGAGGAACGCGGGCGTGAACGAAAGCCCCAGGTCGCGGATGATCGTGGACCACAGTTCGCGTTCTTGCGCGCCGGTCAGCATCCGCAGGGCGCCGTGCTCTTCGCGGACGATCCGGTGGGCGAGCTGGTCGACGTGGGCGACGTCGATCCGGTCAACGAACTCGTCGTAGTCGTCCAACAGCATCAGGCCTGCCCGCAGCGACTCGGCGAGCGTCGACGTGAACGTGGTGACGAGGACTTTTCCTTCCCCGGTGCGGGCCAGGTGGCGGGCGCGGTGCAGGGCGACCACGGTTTTCCCGGTGCCGGGCCCGCCGGTGATCCGGGCCGGACCCCGATAGCTGGCTTCGACCACGCTCCGCTGCACCGGATGCAGGTAGACCCGCCACAGCGCGAAGGGGTAGGCGAGCACTGACAGCAGTTCGTCGGGGCCGTCGACGAACACCACCCGGTCGCGGCTGCGTTCGACTGCCGCGTCCAAGTCGTCAGGGTCGATCTGCTCGCTGGTGATGTCGACACACAGCTCGTCCCACGCTTCCTCCGGGGTGTAGCCTGCGGCGAGCGCGGTCAAGACTTTCCACTGCACGGAAGGCAGGAGGCCTTCGGCGGCTTCCAACTGGGCTTCGTCGGTGAGTACGCGGGCGAACGCGAGTGTCTGCCCGTCGATTCCCAGTCGGCGCAGGTCACTGTCGCTGACTTGGTCGAACAACCGCCGCGGGGCGTCTTGGGCAACCTGTTCGAGGTGGGGCAGGGAAGCGTCGATGGCTTCCACGTCGCGGATTTCGATGCGGCCGGTGGCCCCGTTGACGGTGGCGGTGCGGCGCTGCGCCCACGCGTAGGCGTCGTCGTGCGGGAGGACTTTGAGCAAGGTGTAGATGTCGCCTGCCTCGGGGGCGAGGACTACGCCGCGCCAGAACTGGTCGATGCGGATGGTGCGGAACCGGTCGTCGCGGGCATTGGCGATCTTTTCGAGGTGGATTCCCGTGTGGCGGGCATGCTCGAATTTCGTGAAGACCTCGGTGACCCGGTCCTGGACGCTTTTCTCCAGTTTCGCGAAGTCGAGGAGAAAGTCACGGTCAATCGCCAGGCGCGCCATTGAACTGTTTCCTTCCGTCCCACCCGTTATTCGACCGTATCGCGACATTCGCACTTCTCAAGAAGACCGGTGCAGTTGTCCGCAGTTTTGTGGCTCGCTCTGGTAAGGCGCGGACTTTCGCGGTCTGCGGCTAGGAGGGGCCGTACACCCGGGTCGAGGCCTCAGATCATTGGCCAAGGTCTCGCCGAACCGGTCGTCTTCGACGCTGTACAGGGACACCGAAGTGGCCTGTCTGACCGGGTCGACCTGGCGCCACCCCCGCTTCTCTCTGCGAACCGCAACCGGGCCTGGGCAGGTATGGCCTCGATTGCGCTCGCTGTGGGTTTCTTCTTGCGGACGGAAGGTCACAAGCGTGCCCCTAACACAAGGGAAGCAGTGTGACCCACCAAGAAAAGACACTAAATTGTTAGCTACGTTCACATCGCAGTCGGAATGTGTAGCTTACTGAAGATCGTGGCACTCCTGAAGGCACCCCGCCTGAAAATCGCCACAATTCGGGACGTAAATCCCTAAAAGAGCTGATAAGAGAGGAGATGGACGGAGGCATCCGTGCAGAGAGGGCCGCATGTCCTCATAGAGGACACCGTGCGGACAGACCACCGGTCGGCTTCACCCCCCAAACCGCTCGGATAAGCCGCGGAGACACGCCACCGGCCTCGGGAGCATCTCAACAAGAGTTAAGGAGCGGGACTTTGACCAAGAGAACGTCGCCTACGGGATCGAAAAGAAGCGGTCTCCAGCCGGAACAGCACTGGCAGCAAGAAGGCGACAATCTCTGGTGGATCCCTGCTGGCACCCCGGTCGTCGTCAACTTCATCACTATCCCCGACGGGATGGTGTACGTCGGGCAAACCCCTTCCACCAAAGAACCGCCCCCCGAACTCTCACAGCTCGACCCCTCGCTGCCCGTCGGTTGGGCTCCCGACTTCCACCCCTCCCTGCCGCGGGGTGCCTCCATGCTCCCCTACCGTCTCCTCCTCCCCTCAGCCAGAACCGCCTACCTGCGCTGGCTAGCCAGCGGCCGAAAAAGACGCGGCCTCTCCATCAGCTTCGTCTACCTCTTCTTCACCGGACTAGAAAGCCGGATCCTGCGGAATCTGAAAGAGCACAAACGAGCAAGCGACCTCTCAGCCATCCGCGAAGAAACCGAGCGGCTGCTAGCCGTCTACGGCGCTGACGCCAGGTTAGAAAAGCAGGCAGCTCACTTCCTCAAGCTGCTCACCTACCTCGAGGACACCCCTGAACAGGACTGGCAGCTTAGCTGGACGCAAGACCCCTCGCCCGGAGAGGAGACCTACCGTCCATCCATCTCCCAGCGCCAACCCGTCCACTACCGGAAGCCGCACAAGCCTCAAACCGTCCCCAGCAAACCCGCCCTCTTCGAACAACAGGTACAACCAGAAAAACCCGCGGAAACAACAACAGCCCCGCCCCCTACCGCCCCCAACACCGACACTGGAAAACCCATCCCGACTCCGGCCGCACAACCAGCAGAAAAACCACAGAGCGAAGCGGTCCAACCGCGCTCTGCTCCCCAACAAAGCGACTTCCTCGACCGCAAGCGCCTCGCCGCCGTCCAAGACGAGGTGCGTCACACAGACGCATTCCTCGCCGACCTGTACGAAAACGAAGAAGACGAGGAGCACACGGAAGAAACAGCCCCCGTTCTAGCTCCTCCCGCCGCGTCCACCAGAACCGAGACGGACACAGACACCGCAGTCCTCTCCCGGCTGGAACACCGGCTCCACGCTTTCCTCGCCACCCTGATCACCAAGCAGGAATGGGCTCGGGTCGAAGTCTCCTCGCTCGCCCGACACCACGGCCTCATGATCGACGGTGCGCTAGCCGAGATCAACGAATACGCACTCGACCTCGTCGACATGGAGCTTGTCGACGAGCAAGAAGACACCATCGAAGTCGACCCTGAAGTGGTAGAGGTGCTCCGGAAACAAGGAGCCCTGCCCGCCTCCGTCGAGACGCCTCCAACCAAAGCAGAGCAGCAGCCTGCCGCGTCCAGCAGCGCACCGCCTCCGGCTGTCCTGCCAGAGCCGCCAGCCGCCCGAGGTCAGGAAGGCTTCTGGGTCAGGATCGGGGAAACCGTCTCCGTCCAAGGACGGAAAATCACAACCGGACTGGTCTATGTCGGAACCCCGGTCGACGATCGGCAAGCCGCGCTCATCAACCCCGACCTCCCGGCTGAGAGCGCTCCAGGCACCCCCGCCTCCAACCATCACGACAAGGGCTACCACCAGCTTCCCCCTGACGCCCGAGGCCGCTACTTAGACTGGCTCGCCGCGGGACGCATCGGAGTGGTGTCCGAAGACACCCCGCTCTTCCTCTTCCTCTACGGGCTAGAGCAGCGGGTGCTGTGCGACATCCTCCCAGGCAGTGCACCCACCAGCGAACTGGCAACCATCCACGCGGAATTGGACCGCCTCATCGACACGTACCGCATCATGCGGCGCTTCCGGCAGCGCGCATACACACTACGCGCGCTCGTCAGATACCTCGCTCAAGGAAACCTCCACAGCCCCGGCAAACCACCGTCGCCCAAAGACCCCTACGACACGCTGCCCGACGAACTCCGCTACGGGCTGGGTGTGTTGAAAGCACACAACAAGCAGATCCCCGCCGATTGGGCGCTGTCCTGGGCTGTCCACCACGAGCAGGTACGCCCGCCCATGGCTCTGCGCACCGACGAGGCTTTCCACGAAGCGTTCCGGCGACGCTTCACCGAAGAATTCCCAGGAGGAATGCCTGTTCCCTTCAACGAAGGAAAAGAATTCACCTGGGTCTACACACCCGCCAACCCCGATCTTGACACGATTCGAGTCCCCGTCCCCGAAATCTATGACATCAGCAACCTAGCCCTCCCGCTGAGCCATTTGGGGCGTATTGTTCGCGCAGCACAAGCCGATGTAGAGAAGACAAAGAAAGAAGAAGCCCGTCCTGCGCAACCCTTCGCTACACCCCTTCCCCACCCAGAAGCCGAACTCTCTCAAACAACCCAAAAAATCCGCTGGTCTTCCTGGAAAGCACCCGGAACAACTGTCCGCATCAGCAAATACACTATTCCCGATGGAATGGTGTATACAGGCTATGCCCCGCGAGAGGCAGACGACGACATCCAGCGCTCTTCAGCCATCGACCTCTCCTTGGAAATCGACAGCTCTGTTGTCAGCCCGCACGGCAGGGCTCCCCGCCGTCCAGTAGCCGGATACCCCGACCTCACCCCGCAGGAGCGGGCCCGATACCTGTCATGGCTGGCAAACCGGGACAGTGGAGCATCAGTTCCGATCGTCTTCGGAAGACTATTCCGCAATGGGCTAGAGCGCCGGATCATCGAAATGATCCGGTCCACGAAAGAGAAAATTCGCATCCCTCCGCGGTTGCGCGAAGAACTGAAACGACTCATCGAAGAATTCGCGGCGAGCCCCGAATTCACTGAGCAAACACGCCGCCTACTCATCCTTGCCGACATCGCCAGCGGAGAAAAACTCGCGGCCCCTAGCTCTCCGCCCCGCTACTCTCCAGCAACCCAGCAGATTCCACAAGAATTCCGACTCGGGCTAGGACTGCTGGCTCGAGACAACCTCTCCCTGCCTCCCGAGTGGGCACTGGAATGGGTTCTCTACCATCTACGTCCAGAAAACCCTGAGGAATACCGGAAAAACTTCTCCTCCCTCAACTTGCCGCTCCCCTACAAGGGTCTCATCCTCCCCTACCAAGGCGATCAGATCGTTCCGGCAACCGCCCCGCAATTCGAATACGTCTACCGGGCTTCCTGCCCCGGCCTGGGAGAAGTCCGGCTGCCGGTACCTGGGGTGCGCGACGTGGCCGACATCGCCCCGCCGCAGGACCTGGTCAACCGGGTACAGAAGATCTACGCGCAAGCCGTGGAACGGAACCGGCTTGCCGGGAACACGGCAACCCCAAGCTCAACCCTCGCCGCGGGAAACCTCGCCACGGGGAATACGACGCTGCACTCTTCCCCCGCCAACCGGGCAACAGCAGCTCCCGCCGCGCCGAAACCCCCAGCAGTCACCCCGCCACCAGTCCCCGCTCCAGCGGCAGCCTCACAGCAAACCATCCGGGACTTCGCTGAGCTTGCTCTTCACCTGGCATCCCTGGCAGGACCGCTGACCGTCGAACACCGGCTCCTCATCACGAGAGCGGCCGAAACCATAGCCGACCTGTTCGAGAAAGACTGGCGGGAGCTGCGCCTGCACGAACGGGAGACAGCCGCCACGGAACCCCCGCTCAACCTGTGCTCCCGCCTCGCCCAACTCCCGCTACGCGAGCGGGAAAAACTCGGCGACCTGCTGCTCGACGTCGCCGAAGTGGGCGGAAAAACCACCGAGAACCAGACTGTTTTCCTGCTCAGCGTCCACCGCATCCTCGGCTTGGAAGCAATCCTCCGGCTGAGACTGAGCTACCGGGGGATCGCTCCCCCGCCCGACAACCCCCACTCCGGGAACCCGCTCACCCCGGCCTCCCCCGACACACCGCTCACCCCAAAGAAACTCCCGAAAATCACGCCGCTCAGCCAGCGCCACATCGCGCTGCTCACCGACCTTGCAACCCGCGACCACTGGAACCTTGCCGACACCACTCGGCTAGCCCACTGGTACGGCATCGACGTCTACGACGCGATCGACGCAATCAACGAAGTAGCGCTGCACCGGACCGGCACCGTTGTCCTCAGCGAAAACGACGACCACATCACCGTGCACAAGGTGATCTTCGAGGAGATGACCCAGTGACTGAAACGCCCGTCCCCTCCCTCACCATCCGCAGCAAAGACAGAGGCCCGCTGCTTGACGCGCTCCGCAACGGCGTCGTCCCCTACCGCGGGGCCCATCTCATCCAAGTCGGGCGGGGCAGAGAACTCGAAGCCCTCCACACCAGCATCAAGCAGATCAAAAACGGGGCAGGCGCCGTCCGGTTCGTCATCGGCGACTACGGGGCCGGAAAAACGTTCTTCCTCCACCTGGTCCGGTCCATCGCCCACAAAGAAGACCTGGTCACCGTCCACGCTGACCTCACCCCGGACCGCCGACTGCAGGGCAGCCAAGGCCGAGCCCGCAGACTTTACTCCACCCTCATGGCGAACATGGCGACCCGCGGCAAGCCCGGCGGCCGCGCACTCACCACCGTCGTAGAAAAATTCGTGACCCAAGTGCGGCGGGACGCTGAAGCTAACGGCACCACAGTGGAACACCAGCTCAGCGAACGCCTGTGGGGACTACGCGAATTCCCTGGCGGTCCGAGCTTCGCCAAAGTCATCGAAGCGTACTGGCGTTCCCACGTCCACCAAGACGAAGAACTACGCGCCCACGCCCTGCGCTGGCTCAGCGCCGAATACGCGAAGAAAACCGAAGCCAGCCGAGACCTGGGCGTCAGCGAAATCATCGACGACCGGTCCCTGTTCGACCACCTCAAACTCATGGCGGCCTTCACCACCATGGCCGGCTACCGTGGGCTCCTGGTCTGCTTCGACGAGCTCGTCAACCTCTACAAGCTCAGCCACAAAGGGTCCCGGCACGCCAACTACGAGCAGATCCTCAACATCATCAACGACACCCAGCAAGGCCGCGCCGAATACATCGGCTTCCTGTTCGGCGGCACCCCGGAATTCCTCGAAGACCCGCTGCGCGGCCTCTACTCCTACGAGGCGCTGCGCTCCCGGCTCGAAGAAAACCCCTACGCCACCGGCGGACTCGTCGACTTCCACGGCCCAGTCATGCGGCTCAGCCACTTCACCAAAGAGCACTTCTACGAGCTCCTCCGCAAAGTCCGCCACGTCTACGCCTCAGGCGACCCGGCGAAACACCCGCTGCCTGACGAGGCCATCGAAGCGTTCATGCGGCACTGCGAAGAACGTGTCGGCGACGCCTACTTCCGCACCCCGCGCAGCACCATCAAACAGTTCATCGGCCTCATGGACGTGCTCGTGCAGAACGAGAACGCTGACTGGCGCACCCTCCTCACCCAAATGGAAGTCGTGAAAGAAACCAACCCCGACCTGCAGCCGCTGGACCCCAAGGACGACGTGGAGAATGACTCGCCCCTCGCCTCCTTCCGGCTCTAACACGACCGCCCCGGACGCGTTCTCGCTCCTGCACCGGGACGTACAACGCTGGGTATGGGAGCAGCGCTGGACCAGCCTGCGCCCCATCCAAGAACAAGCCATCCAGCCGATCATCAGCGGTAACGTCGACGTGCTGCTCGCAGCGGCAACCGCCGGCGGGAAAACCGAAGCGGTGTTCCTCCCCGTGTGCTCGGTGCTGGCCCGCGACGCCGACCACGGGGAGGCCACCGGCATCCAGGCGGTGTGCCTGAGCCCGCTCAAAGCGCTCATCAACGACCAGCACGCGCGTCTCACCGCACTGTGCGCGCGCATCAAAGTCCCGGTCACCGCCTGGCACGGCGATATCGGCGTCACCCAGAAAGACCGACTGCGGGGAGACCCCGCCGGCATCCTGCTGATCACCCCAGAGTCACTGGAAGCAATGTTCGTCAGACGCGGCTCCACGGTGTCGCAGCTCTTCCGCGACCTGCGCTACATCGTCGTCGACGAACTGCACTCCTTCCTCGGCACAGCACGCGGCGCGCAACTGCGTTCCCTCATGAACCGGCTCGAACACGCGGCAGGCCGCCGAGTCTCCCGGATCGGCATGTCCGCCACCCTCGCCGACCTGCGCGCCGCCGCCGAATTCCTCCGCCCCGGCCACGGAGAACAGGTCGTGGTCGTGGAAGACCAGCATGGCGGCAAAGAACTCCTCCTCCAACTCCGCGGCTATGTGGCGGACATGCGAAGCGACCCCGGCACCAGCATGAGCCCGGACGCGCTCGCCCACCTGTACCAGGTGGTCCGCACCGGGCACAACATGGTGTTCGTCAACTCGCGCGGGGCAGTAGAAAGCTGTGTCTCCGCCCTATCCGCGCTCGCCCGCCAAGAGCGGCTGCCCAACCCGTTCTTCCCCCACCACGGCTCACTCTCCGCAGAACTGCGCGCCCACGCCGAACAACGACTGAAAAACCGGTCGGCACCCGCCACCGTGGTGTGCACGTCCACCCTCGAACTCGGCATCGACGTGGGCTGGGTGGACACAGTCGTGCAGCTTGGGGTGCCTCCCAGCGTGGCCGGGCTACGGCAGCGGCTCGGCCGGTCCGGGCGGGGCGGTGCCGCCGCGAAACTGTACTTGTACATCACCGAACAAGCCCACCCCGACATGCCAGTGGACCGGCTCCGCCTTGACCTGGTGCAGACCGTGGCCATGGTGGAACTCCTGTTGAGCCGCTGGTATGAGCCGCCCAACCTGGACACCCCGCACTTGTCCACCCTGGTCCAGCAGATCCTGTCCGTCCTCGCCCAACACGGCGGCGCGCACGCCCTCCGCCTGTACCGGGAGCTGTGCGCTACAGGCGCATTCCCGGGAGTAGACGAGCACACTTTTGCGAGCCTGCTGCGGTCCCTCGGCGAACACCAGCTCATCTCCCAAGAACGCAGCGGCCTGCTGCTGCCCGGAAAAATCGGGGAAGCCCTACTCAACCACTACGCGTTCTATTCGGCGTTCGACGTCGCCGAAGAGTACGCGATCGCCACCGTGGACGGCGACATGGGCACCATGCCGCTCAGCCCCAGCGTGGACGCGGGCGCACTCCTCGCATTCGCGGGACGCACCTGGCAGGTCGTAGAGGTGAAACCCGATGAGCGCCGCATCCTCGTCACCCCCGCCCGCGGCTCCGCCGTCCCACCCGGGTTCATGGGCTCGGCCGCCCCGGTCCACGACCGGATCCGGCAGCGCATGCGCGAGGTGTACCTCGACACTGAAGTGCCCCGCTACCTCGACGAAGCCGCAGCGATCCTCCTTGACGAAGGACGTTCCGCGTTCCGTGCCATGGGACTCGCGGACACCGACGTCTACGAATACAACGGGGACACGCTGCTGTTCCCGTGGCGGGGAGACAGAACCGCGGAAACCCTCCGCCACCTGTTCCAGTGGGCCGGAATGAAAGCCGTCCACGTGGGAGCGTTCCTCGCCGTGCCAGGCACACCCGCGGACTCAGTACGTGCCACAGCCGCCCACCTCGTGGCAGCCGACCTGCCCGACCCCGTGGAACTCGCGCGCAGGGTCGCTGATCAACGCCGCCACAAATACGACCGCTACCTAGGCGAGGAACTGCTGTCCCGCTCCTATGCCGCGCACGCCCTCGACCTGGACGGAGCCCTTGAATTCCTGAGCCGGGTCGCCGCGGACCACTGAGCCCGCGGCGGCCTGCCGCCCCGGATCGCCCTGGTCAGGCGGGTTTGATGTTCGGGTTGCGGTGGAACACGTTCTCCGGGTCGTACTGGGCTTTCACCCGTGCCAGGCGGTGATAGTTGTCCCAGCCGCCGAACCCGGACACCATACGGTGCTCCTCTTCATCACCGGCCACGCTGAGATAGACCGCGCCCGTCGCCCACGGACTCATCTCCGCGCGCACACTCTGCGCCCACTGGACCACCCGCTCCTCGTCCGCAGCATCCCGCCACACCCCGAACGGGTACACCCCCCACGCGGCATACCGCCACGGGATCGGATAATCCGTCAACGCCCGCGACACGGTGCCGCCCTGCGGGGCCAGCAGATACTGCGACGGCGACGGAGCCGGCATCCTCTGCGCCCCCGCGCAGTAGCGGTCCACCGCCTCATCCGGCAGCGTCGTCACATGCTCCGCCGACCAGTAGGTGTGGTAGCCGGGCGGACCGTCCAACAGGCACTGCACATCCGCATAAGCCATCTCCGCGGACATTTCCGCCACATGCCCGGCCTCCCGCATCGGCTGCAAGTCACGCGCCACCTCGTCCGGGTCCCGGCCGGTGTGGATGAGCAGCACCGCGCACACCAACCGGCCCACCAGCCACAGCGGCACGAAATCTTCCGACGGCGCCGTCATATACATCAACCCGCCGCACACGTCATCCGTGGACGCCCCCATGAACTCGCGGTAGGCACGCACCACATCCGGGCCCGCTTCGGCATCCCACAGCAGCAAAGACACGTTCACTGACGGCAGCTCGTGCAAGCGCAGCGTCATCGACGTGACCACGCCGAAATTCCCCCCGCCGCCGTGCAGGGCCCAAAACAGTTCCGGATTCTCCTCGGGGGAGGCACGCACCACGTCACCGTCAGCCGTCACCAGTTCCGCGGCGAGCAAATTGTCGCACGCCAAACCGAACCTGCGGTCCAGCCAGCCGCTGCCCCCGTTGAGCACCAGCCCGCACACCCCGATCGTGGACACCCGGCCCCCGGTCGTAGCCAGACCATACGGCTGGGCGGCGCGGTCCAGGTGCCCCATCGTGGCCCCTCCGCTGACCCGCGCGTTCGCCTCTTCGGGATTGACCGTCACCTCGCTCATGCGCCGCAAGTCGATGACGATTCCGCCGTCGGTGAGCGCCTCACCGCCCACCCCGTGGCCGCCGCCGCGGACCGCGATCTCCAAATCGTGTTCGCGGCCGAACCTGACCGCCCGCACCACATCGTCCACCGTCTCGCACTGGGCGATCACGCGGGGACGCAAGTCCACGAGAGGATTGACCACAGTCCTGGCCTGGTCGTAGCCGGAGTCGCCAGGTTCCAGGACCTGTCCGGCGAACTCGGAACGGAATTCTGCGACCGCGGTACCGGTCACTGTCGTGCTGTTGAGCTGAGCCATGGGGACCTCCCCGTCGGATACGGGCCAGACCGGGGTGGTCGGGCCCCGGCCCGCGGCGACCCGGTCGGACCGCCGTCCTGGTTCGGACCCGCTCACCTGGTGAGCCTAGGAGGCCCCGCCAGCGCATCCCACCTTCTTTTGGTGATACTTCGTCAAGTCATTTTTGGGGAAACTGCACGTCATCCCCGGTCCACACACGGTCCCCACGCTGGGAGGGACCCCACAGAAAAGGGCCGCACCCTAGGGGACGGGGCGCGGCCCTGCCAGACCCGACGTCTACACGCTGGTGGTCGGTTCCACGGAACGGCGCTGCCGGATCTCTTCGATCACCGTGTCCCGGGCGGGGACGAACCGCGGCCCTTCCGGGCCGAACACGCCGCGCGGCTCCGGGAACAGCAGCAGCATGACCGGGTAGACCACCGCGGCGGCAAGCAGCGTCACCGGCAGACTGATGTCGATCCCCCGGCCGCGTTCGCAAACGGCCCCACAATAATCGACGTGTTCGCGAACAGCAGCCCGGCGACCGCCGCAACCAGCCACGCCGCCGCAGCCCGCCAGTTCACCCCGCGGGTGAACCAGTAGGCGCCGCCCTTCTCACCACGGTTGAACACCTGCAAGTCGTCGACCAGGTAGTAGCCGCGCCGAACCACGTACCCGATCATGAGGACCACCATCCACGGCGACGTCAGCAGCACGATCAGAATCGAGAACGCGCTCAACGCGTCGACCATGTTGACGACGAAACTGCCCACGAAGATCAGCACGAGCGCGAGCGTGCCCACCACAGCCGTGCCCTGCACCCGGTTCAACCGGGGCACCAGCGAACTGAAGTCCAGCCCCGTGCCGTAGAGCGCGGTCGTGCCCGTCGACAGGCCGCCGATGAGCGCCACCGCGATCAACGGCAGCGCATACCACAGCGGCGACACCACGGCCAGGCCGGTCACATAGTTGTTCGGGTCGGCGACCAGCGTCGCAGTGCTCGCACCGAACAAGAACGGCACCAGTGTCGCCACCTGGGCAAAGAACGGCGCGGCCAGCAGCGACCGGGTGCTGTGGCTGGCAGGAATGTAGCGGGCCCAGTCGCCGAGGAACCCGCCGAAAGAAATCGGGTTGGCCATGACGGTGAGCACCGCCAGAATCCACGTCGGCCAGAAACTCCCCAGAATGTAGGAGCCGGTGCCCGCGTACGACGGGTCGAAAACACCGCCGTACGCCACCACGCCGAGCAGCATGATGACCGTGCACGCGACCACCGCCACCTTGTTGACCAGCAGCATGAACTGGTAGCCGTAAATGCACACCGTGAACACGGCCACCGCGATCACCCCGTACGAGGCGGCTTGCAGCGCGTCTCCGCCGTCGAAGCCGAGCCGCAGCGCGAGGCCGACGATCGCGTCACCGCTCCCCCACACCGACAGGGAGAAGAAAGTGACAGCGGTCAGCAGCGACAGGAACGAACCCAAAGCCCGGCCTACCACGCCGAAGTGTGCTCCCGAGGAGATCGCGTTGTTGGTGCGGGTCCGCGGTGCGAACAACGCCATCGGGGCGAGGATCAGCGCACCCACGACAACACCGGTGACAATGGCTGCCACTGACGCCCAGAAACTCAACCCGAACGCCACCGGCAGGGTGCCCAAAATGATGGTCGCGAACGTGTTCGCGCCTCCGAACGTCAACCGGAACAAGTCCAACGGGCGTGACGTCTGGGCCTCCACCGGGATCGGAGCGATCCCGTAGCTTTCGATCTTCGTGACCGGTTCAGGCGCAAGACGGGATGCGGACATAGTGCCTCCCAACAAGGGGGAAACCAGCATGGCTGCTGGGTGCGGGGGTGAAGAAGAAAACCGGGACGCGGCGGCACTGGCACGTCCCGGTATCTGTGGCCTAGCGGTCCTTCTTCGCGGTCAACGCGAGAAGGGACACCAAGTCGTAGGCGACGTGGGCGGCCGCGGTCGCCGTGATCTGCGCGTGGTCGTATGCGGGGGAAACCTCCACCACGTCGGCCCCCACCAGGTTGCAGGAGGCCAGCCCACGCAGCAGCTCCAACAGTTCCCGGCTGGTCAGGCCGCCCGCCTCCGGGGTGCCGGTGCCGGGAGCGTGCGCCGGGTCGAGGACGTCGATGTCCACGGACACGTATAGCGGCCGGTTCCCGATCCGCTGCCGCACCATGTCAGCGATCTCGTCCACCCCGCGGCGCATCACGTCCGCGGCGGTGACGATACCGAAACCGAACCGGCGGTCGTCCTCCAAGTCCTTCTTGCCGTAGAGGGGGCCGCGGATCCCCACGTGGGTGAGGGCTTCCGTGTCGAGAATCCCCTCCTCCACGGCACGGCGGAACGGGGTGCCGTGCGTGTAAGGCTCACCGAAATAGGTGTCCCACGTGTCCAAATGGGCGTCGAAGTGCAGGAGCGCCACCGGCCCGTGCATCCGGTGCACGGCGCGGAGCAGCGGCAACGCGATCGTGTGGTCTCCACCCAAAGTCACCAAGCGAGTACCCTGAGACAACAACTCGCTGGCTGAGGCTTCGACCGTTGCAATGGCCTCCTTGATCGCGAACGGGTTGACCGCGATGTCACCGCCGTCGGCCACCTGGACTTCAGCGAACGGGGACACATCCAACCCCGGGTTGTAGGGGCGCAGCAGCCGACTAGCCTCACGGATAGCAGCAGGACCGAACCGGGCGCCGGGACGGTAGGACACACCGCTGTCGAACGGGATACCGACCACGGCGATATCGGTCTTGGCTACCTCATCGGTGCGGGGCAGTCGGGCAAAAGTCGCCGGACCAGCAAACCGGGGAACCAAGCTGGAGTCGGTGGGACCGATCGGTGTGCTCACGGGATTACCGCCTTCCCTCACTGTCGTGATCGGCTAACACGGCGCGGAACATGCGGTCCTCGATCCGCTAAAGGCACAGGTCAAGGCCTCAAACACCATAGACTCGAAAGAAACTCCGCACAGATGGACGCCCCGCACACCTCTTGTGCCGCACCTGGACGAAGCAGCCACTTGTCTCCCGCACCTTTCCGTGACGGCGTCTCCGACGCCCAAACCGTGCCGCTCCGCACGATCCTCGCCCGCCGTGACCTCGCCTTGGAACCCCTTGTTCCCGCGGCCCCGGACGCGCACGTTCGATGGGCCACAGTCAGCGAACTCCTCGACCCCGCCCCCTACCTCAAAGGTGGGGAACTCCTCCTCACCGCAGGGACCAACCTGCCCACCGACCCTGAAGCACTCGACCGGTACGTGACCGCCCTCGTCTCCGCACAGGTCACCGCGCTCGGCTTCGGCGTCACCCCCGTCCACGACGCAGTACCCGACACGCTCGTGGCACGCTGCCGCGCCCACGGGCTCCCCCTCCTGCTCGTTCCACGTGAAACACCGTTCGTCGCCGTCAGCCAAGCCGTCGGTGAAGAACTCGAACGGCTCCGCCTCGCCGGCCAGCGCAGATTCACCGCCGCGGGACGCTCCCTCACCAAAGCCGCAATCGGCGCCACCCCGGTCCAAGAACTCCTCACCACGCTCAGCGCCGCACTCGGCTGCTGGACCAAGCTTCTCGGCACCCGCCCTCTCGGCCAAGTCGGACGCGTCCCCCCACTCCCCGACGAAGCCCACGAACTCATCCGCAAAGTCCGCACGCCAGGCGGCCCCCTCAGCGCCAAACTCTGGATCCCCCCCGACGAAGTCGTCCTGCACGCCATCGGCGACCAAGCCCGCGACCGGACCGTGCTCCTCCTCGGCCGCCCCAAACCCTTGGACAGCACCGACCGCGCCATCCTCGGCATCGCCGTCGCCCTACTCGGCCTGCTCTCCCGCGCCCAACCCGCCGTCGTCGACGACGCAAGCCGACTCGCCACCCGGCTCCTCCTCACCGGAGCCACCCCCGACACGACCGTCCTCCGGCTTCTGCCCGCCCTCCTCACCGGAGACGAACCAGCCCCCACCGCCTACCGGGTCCTCCACGCCCGCTGGACCCCCCCCCACCCCCCGCCCCCCCCCCCCCCCCCCCCCGTCCCCCCCCCCCCCCCCCCCCACACCCCCCCCCCCCCCCCCCCCCACCCCCCCCCCCCCCCCTCCCCCCCCCCCCCCCCCCCCCCCCCCCCCCCGCCCCCCCACCCCCCCCCCCCCCCCCCCCCCACCCCCCCCCCCCCGCCCCCCCCCTCCCCCCCCCCCCACCCCCTCCCCCCCCCCCCCGCCCCTCCCCCCCCCCCCCCCCCCCCCCCCCGCCCCCCCCCCCCCCC
>NZ_PITY01000028.1:0-69267 GCF_017577275.1 Thermobifida sp. | reverse complement strand
GCGTCGCTCTCGAAGGCCTGAGCGCCCGACAGCTCCCACACGGAGTCGAGGACCCGCGCCACGCTGCGCGAGGCAGAGAGCCGCACCACCGCGCTCTCCACCAGGTCCACCTCCCGCGTCCGGTCGGCGATCGAAAGGCACAGGTACACCAGCGACTCCGCCGCCAGGCACTCCGCCAACATACCGCTCACACGCTCCCGCACCGAGGGGAACTGCCCCATGCTGCGCCCGAAGGCGCGTCGGGCGCGCATGCGCAGGATCGTGTCGTTCACCGCCTGGATGCAGACTCCCAAGGCGGCGGCGCCGATGAACAGGCGGGCCTCGGACAGCCCCTCCATGACCACGCGGAAGCCCTTCCCGAAATCACCGACCACGTGATCGGCGGGCGCCCCCCCGCCGCCCAGGGGGGCACGGGTGCTTCTCCCTGCCCTCACCCCCCCCCCCCCCCGCCGCCCCCGGGGGTGCCGGCTCCCCCCCCGGCCCGCCCCGCCACATCGAAGACGCCGTCGTGCCCAGCCCAGTCGCCCCCTGACCGGCCTCCCCTGGCCGGCTCACGCCCCCGGCAGCCAGCCCACCCGGCCGATGACATACACCGACCCCACAAACGCCACAATGTCGATCACCGAATGTGCCACCACCAGCGGCATCACCCGCCCGTACCGGCGGTAGAACCAGCAGAACACCACCCCCATCACCAGGTTGCCGACAAACATGCCCACCCCCTGGTAGAGGTGGTAGAGCGCACGCAGCCCCGACGACGCCGCCACCGCCCGCACCGGCGACCAGCCCAACTGCTCCAACCGCAGCAGCAGATAGCCGACCACCACAACCTCTTCCAGCACGCCGTTCTTCACCGCTTGCAACACCAGGACCGCGTGCTGCCACCAATGCCCGTGCAACGCACTCGGCGCGATAGGACGATTGATCCCCCACTGCACCGACACCAGGTAGACCACCAGACCGCCCAAGCCGATCCCCGCGGCCAGCAGCACCCCCCACCCCGCGTCGAAACCGGGACGGCGCAGATCAAAACCGATCGTCCGCGCAGAATCCCCCGACCGGTGCAGCAGGTAGACCACCAACGCCACCGGAGCGAACGCGAACAGCAGCCGGTAGGCCTGCCACGACAAGTCCAGCCACGGACGCTCCGCATCCGCCGCTGACGTCACCAGGCTCGCCGTCTGCTCCGACAGCGCTTCAGGCGCAGTCAGCGCACCCACAAAAGAAATCGTCGCGGCCACAGCCGACGCACCCAACGACAGCGCTAACACACACCAGACCTCCACCCCGAGCATCCGGCGGGTCAGCACACCAGGAGAAGTCCGACCAGCAGCACCACTGCCAGCCGGGTCCAGCGTCGGTTCGGCCATGGTCGAAATTCTGCCAGTGTCCCGACACCACCCGCCCACCGGCAGAAAAAGGAGGCCGGTCTCGCGGGTGACACGGGAACCGCGAGACCGGCGGGTGGACGTCCGTCCCACCCGCGCCCCAGCCACGAAAGCGGGGGCGGGACGGACGCCGGGGAAGACCGGGATGTCAGTGAGCCGCTGACCACCGGTCTTCTGCGGGGGAGAAAGGTCGAGGGGGATGCATCGGGTGGGGGAGGAGGCCACCCGATGCACCCAGAGGGGGATAGGGGGTGTTAGTTGAACTGCTCCTCTTCGGTGGATCCGGTCAGAGCCGTCGTGGAAGCGTCCGGCGAGATCGTGGTGCTGATCAGGTCGAAGTAGCCGGTGCCGACCTCGCGCTGGTGCCGGGTCGCGGTGTAGCCGTCGGCCTCGGCAGCGAACTCCGCCTCCTGCAGCTCCACGTAGGCGCTCATGCCCCGAGCCGCGTACCCCTTGGCCAGGTTGAACATCGAGTAGTTGAGCGAGTGGAAGCCCGCCAGGGTGATGAACTGGAACTTGTAGCCCATGTGGCCCAGCTCGCGCTGGAACTTGGCGATGGTCGCGTCGTCGAGGTGACGCTTCCAGTTGAACGACGGCGAGCAGTTGTAGGCCAGCAACTGGTCGGGGTACTTGTCCTTGATCGCTTCGGCGAACTGGCGAGCCACCTCCAGGTCCGGCGTGGAGGTCTCCATCCACAGCAGGTCGGCGTAGGGAGCGTACGCCAGGCCGCGGGCGATGCACGCTTCCAGGCCGTTGCGGACCCGGTAGAAGCCCTCCGGAGTGCGTTCGCCGGTGATGAAAGGCCGGTCGCGCTCGTCGATGTCGCTCGTGATCAGGGTGGCAGCCTGCGCGTCGGTCCGCGCAATGATCAGCGAAGGCACCCCGGCCACGTCGGCAGCCAGCCGCGCCGCGTTGAGGGTCTTGATGTGCTGGCCGGTCGGGATGAGGACCTTGCCGCCCAGGTGGCCGCACTTCTTCTCGGAGGCGAGCTGGTCTTCCCAGTGCACGCCAGCCGCACCCGCGGCGATCATGGCCTTCATCAGCTCGTAGGCGTTGAGGACACCGCCGAATCCGGCCTCCGCGTCGGCGACGATCGGCGCCAGCCAGTACGGGGCGTCCTCGTCACCCTCCGACCAGGAGATCTGGTCTGCGCGCAGCAGCGCGTTGTTGATCCGCCGCACCACCTGCGGAACCGAGTTGGCCGGGTAGAGGCTCTGGTCGGGGTAGGTGTGCCCGGACAGGTTGGCGTCGGCTGCGACCTGCCATCCGGAGAGGTAGATGGCCTTCAGGCCGGCGCGGACCTGCTGGACAGCCTGGTTACCGGTGAGCGCACCGAGGGCGTTGATGTAGTCCTCAGTGTGGAGCAGCTCCCACAGGCGTTCTGCTCCCAAACGGGCCAGCGTGTGCTCCTCGGTGACCGAGCCGCGCAGCCGGATCACATCCTCAGCGGAGTACGTCCGCTTGACGCCCTTCCAGCGCGGGTTGGTCTCCCACTCCTTTTGGAGAGCCGCGCTGGCTTCCTGCTGACGACCGGTGATGCTCATGGTCTTCCCGCCTTAACGAGTCTGATCCCCTGGTAAGTCCACCGGCTGGAGAGCCCCCGCACCAGGTCAAACGTGCGGTGTGCGGTTCGTTCCCCGCCGGTGATCACCATTCTTTGCAAACTTCCACGGTTTTTCGAGCGGGATTCGGGTGAAGATTTGCGATTTTTTCTCTAGCATGAACGCATGCCGTACTTTGGGACTGAAGAAATACCGACTTTGCCAAGTGACCTAGATCTCGTCACCTTTGGCCAGCGGCTGCGCCACCTCCGCCGCGCCCGCAACATGACCCTCGCTGAACTGGGAGAACGCGTAGGACGCGCCCCGTCCCAGCTCTCCCTGCTGGAAAACGGCAAGCGGGAACCCAAGCTCTCCCTGCTCACCGCGCTCGCCAAAGCCCTCGACGTCTCTGTGGAGGAGCTCCTCTCCCGCCAGCCCCCCAGCCGCCGCGCCCAACTAGAGATCGCCCTCGAAGAAGCCCAGCGGGACCCCCTCTACCAGTCCCTCAACCTGCCCCACCTCAAAGTCGGCAAGCGCGTCCCCAACGACGTCCTCGAACACATCGTCACCCTCTACGAGGAACTCAAGCGGCGCGCCGCCAAACCCACCACCACGAACGAGGAAGCCCGCCGCGCCAACGCGGAACTCCGCCGCCTCATGAGCGAGCGCGACAACTACTTCCCCGAGATCGAAAAAGCCGCGCGGGAAACCCTCGAAGCCGTCGGCTACCAAGGCGGGGCACTCTCCCAGGGCATGATCCTCGCCATCGTCGCCCACCACGGATTCACCCTGCGCTACGTCCCCGACCTGCCCCGCTCGGTGCGCTCAGTCACCGACACCCGCAACCGCCGCATCTACCTCAAGCGGGAATCGCTGGGCATGCACACGCCGCGCACCATCCTGCTGCAGACCCTCGGCCACTTCGTCCTCGGCCACACCCCGCCCCGCGACTTCGCCGACTTCCTCCGCCAACGCGTGGAAGCGAACTACTTCGCCGCCGCGGTCCTCATCCCCGAATTCACGGCCGTCCCGTTCCTCACCGAGGCCAAACGGCAACGCGACCTGTCCGTCGAAGACCTCCGCGACGTCTACGCCGTCTCCTACGAGATGGCCGCCCACCGGTTCACCAATCTGGCCACCCGCCACCTCGACCTCGTCTGCCACTTCATCCGCAACGACGAGACCGGCATCATCTACAAGGCCTACCAAAACGACGGGCTGATCTTCCCCACCGACGACACCGGGGCCATCGAAGGCCAGCGCCTGTGCCGCTACTGGGCGGGCCGCCAAGTCTTCGCCTCCCCCGACCGCTATTCGATCTACTACCAGTACACCGACAAACCCAACGGCACCCACTGGTGTGTGGCCCATGTCGACCCCAGCCGGGAACGCAACTTCGCCATCACCCTGGGCGTGCCCTACAAGGAATCGCGGTGGTTCCGCGGCCGGGAGACCACCAACCGCACCAAATCCGAGTGCCCGGTCGGGGAATGCTGCGTGCGGCCCCCCTCGGAGCTCGCCTCCCGTTGGGAAGGCAACGTCTGGCCGTCGGCCCGCGCCCACTCCCACGTCCTGGCCGCCCTGCCCACCGGCCAATTCCCCGGCGTCGACGAGACCGACGTCTACACCTTCCTCGAAAAATACGAGACCGCATAAGGCCACAACCCGGCCGGATACAGCAGCCAGGGGTGGTTCCGGGACCCGCCGGAACCACCCCTGTTTCATGACCCCGCTAACATGTTACCGTTGGTAACACCTATCGTCTACCACCCCACACGAAGGACACCGTCATGACCGACGAGACGCCCGCATCCTTCAGCCTCGAACTCAGCGAAGACCTCATCCACATCCGCGACTGGGTCCACGAATTCGCCCGCGACGTCATGCGCCCAGCCGCCGCCGAATGGGACGAACGCGAAGAAACCCCCTGGCCGATCCTCCAAGAAGCCGCCAAGATCGGCCTCTACTCCCTCGACTTCTTCGCCAACCAGATGTTCGACCCCAGCGGCATCGCCATCCCCGTCGTCTACGAAGAGCTGTACTGGGGCGACCCCGGCATCGCGCTCGCCCTCACCGGCACCACCCTCGCCGCCGTCGCCGTCAGCGCCAACGGCACCCAGGAGCAAATCCTGGAATGGACCCCCCAAATGTTCGGCACCCCCGACGACATCAAACTCGGCGCCTTCTGCGTCTCCGAACCCGACGCGGGAAGCGACGTCGGCGCCATCCGCACCCGCGCCGTCTACGACGAAGCCAAAGACGAATGGGTCCTCAACGGCACGAAGACCTGGATCACCAACGGCGGCATCGCCGACGTCCACGTCGTCGTCGCCTCCGTCGACCCGGAACTCGGCACCCGCGGCCAAGCCAGCTTCGTCATCCCGCCCGGCACTAAAGGCCTCTCCCAAGGCCAGAAGTTCAGCAAACACGGCATCCGCGCCTCCCACACCGCCGAGGTCATCCTCGACGACGTGCGCATCCCCGGCCGCTGCCTGCTCGGTGGCAAAGAGAAACTGGACCAGCGTCTTGCCCGTGCCCGCGAAGGCCGCCGCTCCAAGGGCCAAGCCGCCATGAAAACCTTCGAAGCCTCCCGCCCCGCCGTGGGAGCCATGGCCGTGGGCTGCGCACGCGCCGCCTACGAATACGCCCGCGACTACGTCCGCCAGCGCGAACAGTTCGGCCGTCCCATCGGCGACAACCAAGCCGTCGCCTTCACCCTCGCCGACATGGCGACCCGCATCGACGCCGCCCGCCTGCTGGTGTGGCGCGCCTCCTGGATGGCCCGGTACGGAAAAGAATTCGCCAACGCCGAAGGCTCCATGAGCAAGCTGTACGCCAGCGAAACCGCTACCTGGGTCACCCAGAACGCCATCCGACTGCTCGGCGGCAACGGCTATACCCGGGACTACCCGGTGGAACGCTGGCACCGCGACGCCACGATCTTCACCATCTTCGAAGGCGCCTCGGAGATCCAGCGTCTCATCATTGGTCGCGCCATCACCGGACTGCCGCTGCGCTAGCCGAGGCAAAGCAGCAGAGCCAGGGGAATCGGCGGGACGCGAGCAGAGAAGTGGACGGCAGCGGACAAGGAAGCCGAATACTTCTCCTCGTCCCGCCGGCTTCCTGACCCATGATGTCGCCGGTGCTGTGCCGCCTGTGGCGGATTTTCTCAGGGAACACCGCCACAGGCGGCTTTTTGCTGCATGAGGTGAGTGTGCTTTCCAACTCACGAAGAATAGAGACTGGCGCGGCTATCCGACTTCTGGTGCAGGTCGTCGACGGTGATTGATCTGAACAAGATCTTTGCGCAGCACAGGAAAAGAGCCCCTCGAAGAGAGGCTCTTGACTAGCCGATTTTTAGGAGCAAGTTTGCTGAGGGCTGCGAGAAAGATATCTACGACTGCGTTCCTCGTTGAATGCCGGGGAGGGAATCGTACTCACTGAGATGGTTGTCCTCGAGAGGAAACAATTCGGGTAGACATGCGGCAGGCACTGTCCCGGACGAGGAGACCGAGGCAGAAAATGTGTCCGCAGCCTTGGGCAGTGAAGCAACCGCTGCATGAGCACAGGTGTGGTGAGGTATGCAGGGCTGAGGCCACCAGGCCCTTAGCAGAGCTGGCGTGCCAGGGCATCGACCGTGTCGCTTCCCCTCGGAATTAGGCGGCGAGGAAGTCGAGGACGAACCCGGTGAGGAAGAGCGGGACAGCGATGGCGCGGACAGTGCGGTCCAACCGGTCATGCTCCAAAACCCAGGCGGCGGCCTGGGCAGCCCGTCCAGTGATCGAAAGAAAGTCGAACAGAAACAACACTATTCCCGCAATACCCCACCAAGCGAAGAACAGCCACACAGGTTCCCCGTCGTAGAGCACGATGAGGAGAGCGGACGTCAGGCTTAATACCGAGGATGCGATGATCCCCACGTACAAGAGGCGCGTTGTTACGGGGAATTCTCTCCACATCTGGGAGCGGTGGCGACCTGTGTGCTTCACCCGGTCGGCGTAGGCACGAAGCCGCTCGGGGCCTATCGCGTCGAGCACAATGGTGACTCCCGCGAGGAACGTGAGCAGTTTTCCAGCACGGGAGAGCCACAGGATGGAGACGCCGTACAAGGTGTGGTCTGTGAGCTGGTTGCCCGACCACCAAAGGTTCCAAGCTTCGACGATGGTGAGGTCCACGGCAGTACGGTAGCCGCCGTATGGGGTATTGGTGGTGATTTGGTCAACTATGACCATGCTCAAGTAGCTGATAAGGATCTCGTTAGTTCTAGGTTGTCTGTGGCTGTAGAGGAATTTTTTGTGCTTTTGTTCTTTTGTTTGATTTTTGGGAAGTGAATGAAATCAGCATGCCGCGCTGGTAAACTCGCAGGTCATGTAGTGTGCTCCCCGCGCATGCGGGGATGGTCCCCCCGCACTACTCCCCGCAAACCAACGGCCTCCGTGCTCCCCGCGCATGCGGGGATGGTCCCGCGGTAGGGAGACCGGTGCAGCAGTTCCCTGTGCTCCCCGCGCAGGCGGGAGTGTAATTCGTCAACGGCCTCGTCCTCACCGAAAACCGACGTGCTTCCCGCGCGTGCGGGGGTGTGATGCCAGCCTCCGGCAGCGAGAGCTGGCATCACCCTGATACAGGTTCCCTTCTCACAGGCGGCTCCGGCTTCTTTCGCCCGGTGTGAGAGTGTGGCTTTGTCCGATGAGCAGCTTCTGTCGGTGAGAAGGGAGGCAGGGGCGCCGCTTCCTATTGAGAGCGCGCCACACACAGCATGGCCGAAGCCGCGAACGTCACCACTGATTTCACAATCGACGCCCGATTCAACGGGCCGCCCACCTCAGCTAACGGCGGCTACATCTCCGGTCGTCTCGCCCAGTACGTGGACGCTCCCGCCGTCCGTGTTCGCCTGCGGCAGCCGCCGCCGCTGCAAACCCCCATGACGGTGCGCCGCAGCCCTGATGAGGGAGTTCACCTCCTCCACAGTGAACAGCTCGTGGCTGAAGCCGCCCCCGCCGACGTGCCGCAACAGCACCTCGACCCAGTGCCGCCCGCTGTCGCGGAGCAGGCGAGCGCAGGCTACCGGGGATACCGCAACCACCCGTTTCCCACCTGTTTTGTGTGCGGGCCGGAGCGGAGCACCGGTGACGGGCTGCGCCTGTTCGCTGGGCCGCTCGGCGGTGACCCGGAAGCGGACACGGTGGCCTGCGCGTGGACGCCGCCCGCCGATCCCGCAGGGCTGCCACTGGTGTGGGCTGCGCTCGACTGTCCGGGAGGCTGGTCGGTTGACATTACCGGGCGTCCCATGCTGTTGGGACAGATGACCGCCGCCGTTTTCGCGGACCCCCGTCCCGGGGAGCGCCACGTTGTCCTCGGACGCCTGCTCGGCGTCGAAGGACGCAAAGTATTCACTGCCAGTGCCCTCTACGACGCGCAAGGAACCGAGCTGGCGCGTGCCGAAGCGGTGTGGATTCGTATTCCACAGCAGTGAAACGACAATTCCGTTTCCCTGGGACTTTGATGAGAATCTGATAACGGTACGATCTCGGAACGTTTGTTGTTGTCGATCACCGGGTGTGCCATGACCGTTCAGACTTCTCGTTCCCCTCAGCCTCCCGTCGTATCGCCACGTTCCGTCACTAAAGCGACACCTGTAGAAACCGTCTGGCTTGATGTGGCCCGGATCGCGGCCATCACCGCTGTGGTCGTGTTGCACGCCGTCGCCGTGGTGGTCACCCGCCGCTACTACAGCGACATCGGCACGGCCACCTGGTGGACCGCGAACGTGGTGGACTCGTTGATGCGCTGGTGTGTTCCCGTGTTCATCATGATCAGCGGGGCACTGCTGCTCGCGCCGCGCCGGGAAGGCTTGCGCTCCTTCTACCAGCGGCGGTTCAACCGGATCGGGATCCCCCTGGTCGTGTGGAGTGTCGTCTACCTGTCCATCGACCTGTTCGTGAAACAGGCGAGCGACTGGTCGGACGCGCTGAACCGGGTCTTGGCGGGCAAGCCCTCCGTGCACTTGTACTTCCTGTTCGTGCTGGCCGGGCTGTATGCGCTCACGCCTTTCCTGCGGGTGCTCACCGCCCATGCCCCGCGGCGCATGCTGTGGTGGGCAGCAGTGTTCCTGACCGCGGTCGGAGTGGCGGACCAGGCGATCTCCGACTTTGCGGGGATCGGTGAAGCCAACGCCGTCACCCGCTTCCTGCCTTTCCTCGGCTACTACCTGCTCGGTTACCTGCTGCGCGACTGCGAACTGGGCAAGCGGGGCATGTGGGTGGCCGGAATGGTGTTCGTCGCGGCTGTTGCTGCCACCACAGGCATTGTCGGGGCGACCGCGGTGGCCTACGGGGAGTGGAACACGCAGGCCGCCTACGCCTACGACTATCTTTCCCCGACTGTCCTGGCCATGTCGGTGGCGTTGTTCCTGCTGTTCAAACCGCTTGCTGGACGGTGGCGGCGGTTCACCGCCCCCGACCGGGACACGATCGCGGCCCGCCGTCGGCTGCGCACTCTCGCCGATCTGAGCTTCGGGGTGTTCCTCATCCACCTGGTGCTGCTGCGGGAGCTGCGGTCCCTCACCGGGATTCCCGAGCACCCGGTGGGCATGGTGGCGACCGTGCTCGCCCAGGCCGCTGCCGTGCTGGTGGTCAGTTTTGTCCTCACCGCCGTGCTCCGCAGGATTCCCGGGCTGCGCGCTACCGTGTGAGGCTGTGAACCCTGATCCACTGCCCCCGGTGACTGCGCGGGGTGGACGCGCCTCCCGCGGCCGCGACCCCCGTCGGCGTCGCGCGATCCTGGATGCTGCTGACGCTGTCATCCAACGTGAAGGTCCTGATGCCCCCATGGCCGCGATCGCGGCTGAGGCGGGAATCAGCAAACCCATCCTGTACCGCCACTTCGGCGATAAGAGCGGCCTCTACCGTGCCCTCGCGGAGCGGCACGTCGACCCGCTCATGGAGCGGGTGCGGGAAAAACTGCGGGAGCCCGCCGAACTGCGTCCGCGGGTGCGTGCCACCGTCGGCACCTACCTGCAGATGATCAGCGAGAACCTCAACCTCTACCGTTTCCTCATGCACCGGGCTACCGCGGAGGATCCGCGTACCCGCGGCGATGTGAGTCTCATGGTGCGCCGGTTCGGCAAGGAGTTCGCGGACACCCTGGTCGCTGAACAGTACATCAGTGATCCGGTGCGCGCCGTGATCGTGGCGCACGCGGTGATCGGCATGGTGCAGGCGACAGGGGAGTGGTGGCTCGACCACCCGGAGATCCCCTACGAGGACGTGATCGAAAGCCTCACGGACGCGGTGGTGGGCGCGGTGACCAGCGAATGTGCTGCGCCCGCCTCATGAATCCCGGCCGGGACTTGACCTGGAGTGCACTCCACCCTTCAGGCTGTGACCCATGACCGACTACTACACCCCCGGAGAGGTGGCCCGTCGGCATGGGCTGAGCCTGGACACTCTGCGGTATTACGAGCGTGAAGGTCTGCTCGCCCAAGTGGAGCGCTCCCCTGCCGGGCATCGCCGGTATCGGGCAAGTGATGTCGAAATGCTCGACCTGGTGCGTTGCCTGCGGGACACCGACATGCCGATCGCCCGGTTGCGTGAGTTCGCGGAGCTTGTCCGCGCGGGCGACCACACGATCCCCCAGCGTATCGAGGTGCTCGTGGAACACGATGCGCAGTTGACTGCGCGTATCGCTGAGCTGCGCCGCCGTCAGGAAGCGATCCGGCACAAGATCGACTACTACCGGGGTGTGCTTGCGGAGAACCGTTCGGACACGGAAGAAGAGGGGCGTTGATGCGTTACACCACCATCGGCAGTGGGGAGCGGGCACGGCAGGTCAGTGTGATCTGCCTGGGAGCGATGAAGTTCGGCAGCCAGGTCGGTGACGCGGAGTCGTTCGCGATCTTGGACCGTTTCGTGGAGCGGGGCGGCACCTTCATCGACACGGCGAACAACTACCAGTTCTGGGTGGAGGGGTTCACGGGGGACGAAAGCGAAACCCTGCTGGGCCGGTGGCGGGCCGCGCGCGGGATCACCGACGAAGTGCTCATCGCCACCAAGTTCGGCGCCCGCCCGCGCACGCCGGGCGGAGGGTTGGCTGACGCGGAAGGCTTGTCCGCGAAAGCGGTGCGTGCCGCGGTAGCGGGGAGCCAGCAGCGGCTCGGCATGGACCGGCTGGACCTGGTCTACCTGCACAGGGAAGACCGTTCAGTGCCCTTGGAGGAAACCTTGGGCGTGCTGGCCGAGCTTGTCGAGGAAGGCCAGGTGGGGCTGGTGGGGGCGAGCAACCACCGGGCGTGGCGGTTGGAGCGGGCCCGGAGGCTCAGCGATGACCGGGGCTGGCCCCGCTACGAGGTTGCCCAGTTGCGGTACAGCTACCTGCAGCCCCGCTTCGATATTCCGCTTCCGGAAGCCGGGCACATGCATGCCACCGTCGACCACTTGGACTACGTCGCTCAAGAGAACCGGGACGGTCGGCCGCTCGCCCTGGTCACCTACACGCCGCTGCTGTATGGGGCGTATGTGCGTGCTGACCGGACGCTGTCCTACCCGTATGAGCATCCGGGCACTGCGGCGCGGCTGAAGGTGCTGCGGGAGGTGGCGGCGGAGTGCGATGCGACCCCCAACCAGGTGGTTCTGGCCTGGTTGATGGGCGGGGACCCGGCGATCATCCCGCTGGTGGGGGTCAGCAGCGTGGCGCAGCTTGATGAAGCTTTGGACGCGGTTGACGTGGAGTTGACCGCTGAGCAGCGGTCCCGGCTCGACCACGCGGGGTGAGCTGCGGGGAGTTCTGTACTGCGGTGCGGGAGACGTCGTCCCCGGGGCCGGGCGGGTGTGTCGACTGGGCCCGGGGACGGGTGCACGGTGCAGACGAAAAAGGGAAAATCACACCGCTCCGTGGGCTCCCATGAACCGTGTGTTACACGCTACACTTCTGCGCATGCGACCGGCACTGACTTTCCAGCAGTGGTGGCGCCGCTGGTAGGCGGCGCTTCTGGTTCGCATTCCTGAGACCTGGCGACCGCCCGGACCGGCGGTCGTTTCTGTTGTCCGCGGTTCGGGCGCTGACAGCAACCAGACCAGCCCGAAAAGGACCAGCCCGTGGACGACAACTCCTACACCACCAGTGGTGGTATCACCGTGCACCGCACGGCAGTGCCGTGCGATCCCCGTGCGCTCGCCGATCTGACGGTCAACGTGGAACAGCGCCGAGGCGGCGTGCTCTCCTCCGGGATGGAGTATCCCGGCCGCTACAGCCGTTGGCATTTGGGATACGTGGACCCGTGCCTGGAAGTTGTCGCGCGCGGCCGCACGATCGGGGCGACGGCCCTCAACGACCGCGGCCGTGTCCTGCTGCCCGCGGTAGCCCGGGCGCTCACCGCGCACGGCGCGGTGGTGGAGCACACCGACGACACGGTCGCTGTCACGGTCCCTGAACCGGATCCCACCGAGTTCTTCACTGAGGAAGAGCGCAGCCGCCGGCCCAGTGTTTTTTCTGCGCTCCGCGCCCTCGTGGGCGTGTTCTTCCACGCGGAAGAACCCCACCTGGGGTTGTACGGGGCGTTCGGCTACGATCTGGCGTTCCAGTTCGAACCGATCGAGCAGGTGCTGCCGCGCGACCCGGAGGACCGGGACCTGGTGTTGCACCTGCCCGACGAGATCATCGTCCACGACCGGAAACGGGAGATCTGCCAGCGCTACTCCTACGACTTCACGCTGCCGGAGGAGTTGCGCGGCCCGGCAGGGGCGACCACGCGGGGCCTGCCACGCCGCACCGAGCCCACACCCCCGGTGACCCCGGCTGCCGAGGTGCCGCCGCAGCCGGAACCCGGGTCGTATGCGCGGATCGTGGCTGAGGCCAAGGAGCGGTTCCGCCGCGGCGACTTGTTCGAAGTGGTGCCCAGCCACCGCTTGTACGCGCCGTGTGCGTCGCCTGCGCGGTTCTACGAGCGGCTGCGGGAACGCAACCCTGCCCCGTACGAGTTCTTCCTCAACCTGGGGGAGGGCGAGTACCTGGTCGGCGCGTCCCCGGAAATGTTTGTGCGGGTCACGGGCCGTCCCGGAGAGGGGCAGCGGGTGGAGACCTGCCCGATCTCCGGCACGATCAAGCGTGGCGCGGACGCGGTCGGCGACGCGGAGAACATCAAGGAGCTGCTGTCGTCCGCGAAGGAAGAGTCGGAGCTGACCATGTGCACCGACGTGGACCGCAACGACAAGTCCCGGGTGTGCGTGCCAGGCAGTGTGCGGGTGATCGGCCGCCGGCAGATCGAAATGTACAGTCGGCTCATCCACACGGTCGACCACATTGAGGGGATTCTGCGCCCCGAGTTGGACGCTATTGACGCGTTCCTCACCCACATGTGGGCGGTGACCGTGACGGGGGCGCCGAAGACGTGGGCGATGCGGTTCATCGAACAGCATGAGAGTTCGCCGCGCCGCTGGTATGGGGGCGCGGTCGGTGTCATCAATTTTGATGGTTCGATGAACACCGGGTTGACGTTGCGGACCGCGCACATCCGGGACGGGGTGGCGACGGTGCGGGCGGGCGCCACACTACTGTACGACTCTGATCCGGAAGCTGAAGAGCGGGAGACTTTCCTCAAAGCCCGTGCCCTGTTGGAGACCCTCACCGACGAGGGTGAGGAAACCCCCAAGGCTGCGCCTGCGGTGGAGCAGGTGGGGGCGGGGATGCGGGTGCTGCTCGTCGACCACGAAGACTCGTTCGTCAACACGCTCGCGGACTACGTCCGGCGGCACGGCGCCGAGGTCACCACGGTGCGCTACGGGTTCGACCCGTCCCTGCTCGACCAGATGCGTCCCGACCTGGTGGTGCTCTCCCCGGGGCCGGGGCTGCCCGCCGATTTCGCGATGAGCGCGCTGTTGAAGGAGTTGGACGCGCGCGGCCTGCCTGTGTTCGGGGTGTGCCTGGGGCTGCAGGCGATGGTGGAGTACGCGGGCGGGGAGCTGCTCACTTTGGACACGCCGGTGCACGGTAAACCCGGCCGGGTCCGGGTCACCGGGGGCGCGCTGCTGGCTGGGCTGGGAGAGGACGGGGAGTTCACCGCGGCCCGCTACCACTCCGTGTACGCGACCCCGAACCGGGTGAAAGGGTTCGAGGTGACGGCGGTGACGGAGGACGACGGTTTCCCCGTGGTCATGGCGATCGAGAATGCTGAGGCGCGGCGGTGGGCGGTCCAGTTCCACCCTGAGTCGATCCTCACCGGCCGGGTGGGGGAGCAGATCGTGGCGAACGTGCTGCGCTTGGCCAGGGAGAGCAGCTGACCTCGGGGGTACGCCCGATTGTGCCCGGTCCGCTGCGTTGCGGGGGCGCGTCGTTGCGTAGCGGACCGTCCGGTTTCGGCCATTCAGCGGCCTGAGTGGGCGGAGATCCCTGCTGGCTGCTACGTTCTTCTGCGGCCCCGGGACGGGTTCGGAGTGTGCCGGGGCCGCAGACACGACACGAGCTGGGGGATGCAACCGGTGGTGAAGCACGTCGAGCCCGAGGTCCACCTGATCGCGCGGCCGCAGTTGGACTACGACGAAATCGCGCGCTACCTCGCCGACGTGGGCGGGAGCAGTTGGCTGGAGCGGCTGGATCGGGGGGAGCTCGACGAGGTTCTCAACGATCCGCAAAACCTTGCGGAGTTCGCTGGTCGGTTGTGCTACCGCTCGTGGGAGCCGGGGCTCAACCCCAACGTGACCCGGGTGCGCACCGACCAGACCGCGTATTTGACGAACATTCTGGCGAGCATGCACGGGTCCGTGTTGGAGCACGTGAGTTTCAGCTTCGTGTTGCACAACGTGTCCCGGGTGGCCACTCACGAGCTGGTCCGGCACCGGCCTGGCGTGGCGATCTCGCAAGAGTCGCTCCGGTTTGTCCGGTTGACGGACCTGCCGTTCTGGTTCCCCGAGTGGGCGCAGGAAGACCCCGAGCTGATGAAGCGCGCCACTGACCTGCTGGAACGCATGGAAGAGTTCCAGCGGTGGATGGCCGACCACTTCGGGTTGGACGAGGAGGGCGTGCCGTTCGCGGTGAAGAAGCACCGTACCTCTTTCATGCGGCGGTTCGCACCGGAGGGGGTGGCGACCGGACTGGTGTGGACGGCGAACGTGCGTACCCTCCGCCACACGCTGGAAACGCGGACGGCTCCCGGCGCGGAAGAGGAGATCCGGCTGATCTTCCACAAGATCGGCGAGATCATGGTGCAGGAAGCGCCCGCCTTGTTCGGGGACTACACGGTCACGGACGGCGCCTGGGTGCCGAAGTGGCGCAAGGTCTGATCCCGCGGGCCTAGGAGGACAGTCCGGCGCGGGTTTCCGCAGCGGTGATGCCCTGCTGGCAGGCGCGGACGAGGGACCGGTGGGCGTGGAGGCGCGCCCACAGTCCCAGCGGCCGCAGCCGCGGGGCGGGGGCACCGGACGCCTCAGCGACGGTGAGCGTGGCTGCGTGGAGGGGGCCGCGACGGTACCAGTGCTCCCACTGGTCGAAGTCGGGGCTGTGCTGGTGGGCGAACACGCAGCCGTCCCCGTCAGCCGTGGTGAGCGGGGTGCCGTCGAGGCTGCGCAGCGGGATGCGGGCGCCGGGGGTGTGCGGCCAGGCAGGGGCGGTGACCACGTTCACCGCGGGCCCGTGCGGGCGGGCGGTGAGGAGGAGGGCGTGGTCGGCGCTGGTGCGTGGCGGCAGAGTCCACTCTTCGACGGTGTCGCGGAGGGTGACGATGATGCGCGGCAGCCACCACCAGTTTTCTCGGCGGGCCAGCAGGCCGCCGGCGCGCTGCCGGGTCGGCGGGTGTTTGCGGATCTCCTGGGCGAGCAGCGCGTCGACGAAGACGTCACCGGACAGGTCGTGGGTGACGGTGACCCGGCCGGTGGCGGCGACGGCAGGAGAACCGGGTGGGAGGGCACGGGCGTCCGTGACACTGCACACGGCCTGCCCGTCGGTGAGCGTGTCGAGTAGGGCGAGGTGGGAGAAGGGCAGTGCGACGCAGGGGTGTCCTTCCCACATGAGGGGGACGGCGGGGACGCCGACGGGGCCTGACGGGCTGAGCCATGACAGTTCCGCGGTCGTCGAGTTCTCCCAGACTGTGGCAAAAGAAGACACTTCGCTCCTTTTTGTGACGTGGATCTCATGTTACGTTCAGTGAGTCCACTCAGTCGACAGGCGGCGTCACGGAACGTGTGGGGCAGCCCCTCAGTCTCGCGGACGCCGCCGCGACCGAAGGAGCGACATGCCTGCCGTTGTCGTACTGGTCGCTGTTCTCGCCCTCTTCGCTCTGGGATACCGCTACTACTCGTCGTATCTGGCCCGCCGCGTCTACGGGCTGGACCCCAACTATGTGACCCCCGCCCACCGCTACTCCGACGGGGTCGACTTCGTCCCCACCAACCGTTACGTCGTTTTCAGCCACCATTTCATCTCCGTGGCCGGAGCCGCCCCCATCGTCGGCCCCGCGGTCGCCGTGTTCTGGGGCTGGGGCCCGGCCCTGCTGTGGGTGGTGCTCGGCACGATCTTCGCTGCGGGCGTGCACGACTTCGGGGCGCTCGCGGTCTCGGTCCGCCACCGCGCGAAAAGCATCGGCACGCTCGCCGGTGAGGTGGTGAGCAGACGCGCCGGCACCCTCTTTCTGATCATCATCTTCTTCCTGCTGACCCTGGTGAACGCGGTCTTCTCCGTGGTCATCGCCAACCTGTTCGTTTCCACCCCTAGCGTGGTGCTGCCCACCTTGGTCACGATTCCCTTGGCGATCGGTGTGGGCCAGTACGTCTACCGCACGCGCAGCGCGGCACTGCTGCCGTCCCTGGTCGTGCTGCTGCTGGTGTACGCGTCCATCCCGCTGGGCCTGCTGTTCCCGATCACTATCGACCCGCTGGCTGCCGCGGTCGGCCTCACCCCGAAAACCCTGTGGATCATCCTGGTCTTCGGCTACGCTTTCGCGGCGTCCCGGCTGCCAGTGTGGCTGCTGCTGCAGCCGCGCGACTACATCAACCAGCAGCAGATGCTGGTGGCGTTGGCGGTGATCCTGCTGGGCGTGGCCGTAGGCTTCGACTGGATCGTGGCGCCTCTCATCAACGACGTGCCCGACGGATCCCCGCCCTGGTTCCCCCTGCTGTTCATTACCATCGCCTGCGGGGCGATCTCCGGGTTCCACAGCCTGGTCTCCTCGGGGACGACAGCGAAGCAGATCGACCGGGAAACCGACGCCCGTTTCGTCGGCTACCTGGGTGCTGTCGGGGAGGGCACGCTCGCGCTGTGCGCCATCCTGGCCTGCACGGCGGGCGTGGCGGCGACCCGCGCCGACTGGGATGCGCTCTACACGGACTATGCGACCGCGTCGGGCAGCGCCACCGACAACTTCGTCAACGGGGTGGCGAACTTCGCGTCCCACCTGGGCATTCCCGAAACCGTGGGTGTGGTGTTCGCCGCCGTGGTGATCATCAGTTTCGCGTCCACCACCATGGACACGGGGGTGCGGCTGCAACGCTACATCGTGCAGGAGATCGCGGAGACCGCCCGGATCCGGCCGCTGGCACGCAACCTCACCTTGGCGACCCTGGTGGCGGTGGCGGTGCCGTTGGCGTTGGCGCTCACCCCGGGCGACTTCGCGTTCGGCACCCTTTGGCAGCTGTTCGGCACCACCAACCAGCTCACCGCCGGACTGGCGTTGGCGGTGATCGCAGTATGGGTCACCAAGAGCAGCCGCAACCCGCTCGCGGTGCTCATCCCCCTGGTGTTCCTGCTCGTCATGACCTCGTGGGCGCTGGTCCTCAACCTGGTCCGGTTTGTGACCGCTGACGACCCCATGCAGGTGTTCCTGCTCGCCCCCTTGGACGCGGTCATCTTCGTGCTTGCACTGTGGCTGATCGTTGAAGCGTCGCTGGCGCTGCGGACCGCGTGGCGGGCCCGCACGGCTGCCGCCGGCACTCCAGCAGTCCCGGCAGCGGACCCGAAGACCGGTACGGATGCGGCCCCGCCCGCGGGGGACAGCCCGACGGATCCGGCGGAGCCTGCGGGAGCAGGGGAGCAGTGAGCACCGGGTTTGCGGGGCGTGCCGTGCGCGCCTGGCGGCGGCTGGAAGCGTTCCACGAAGAGTGGTTCGCTGCACGCTGGCGGCATGCGCTGCAGCGGGAGGACCGCCGCCAGGCCGACACGTTCCGCGCCATGCTGCTGTTGCACTCGCTCGGCGTGGACGTGCCCGTGGCCTACGAAACCCTGGACCTCATCCCGTACCTGGTTGCGGACGTGCACGACTGGCATCGCCGCATGGGGCGCGACCGGTGGGGTGATGCGGGGGTGTGCTGTTGACCAGGGCAGCGATCACGCTGTTCGGGGGTAAGGGCGGCGTCGGCAAGACCACGCTGGCCGCCGCCCACGCCCTCGCCTTAGCGGACAGCGGGCAGCGGACCCTGCTCGTCTCCACGGACCCCGCGCATTCGCTCGGCGACATCCTGGACGTGCGGTTAGGGGACCGGCCGCGTCGGGTGACCGGCTGCCTGTGGGCGGTGGAACCCGATGCGGAGGCGACCGTGCGCCGCAGGATCATCCAGGTAGCGGACGAGGCGCGCACCGTCGTGCCGGACGAGGTGATGCCCGCGGTGCGGCGGCACCTGCGGCACGCTGCCGCTGCACCCGGCATGGTCGAGTCCGCGCTCCACGACCGGCTGATCGACTATGTCGACCAGGTGCCGGAAACGTGGGACCGGCTGGTCGTGGACAGTGCGCCCACCGGACACCTGCTGCGGATGCTGGCCTTGCCCACCCTGCTCGCCCCCTGGGTGCACGGCCTGATCCAGCAGCGGGAACGTGCGAGAGCAGTGGACGGGTTCGCTGCCAGCGTGTTCGACCCGGAGCCGGGACGGGATCCCGTGGTGGAGAAGCTGCGGGCCCGGCAGCGCCGCTTGGCGGCGGCCGCGGCCCGACTGCGCACTGACGCGGCCGTGTGCCTGGTCACTGTGCCCCGTCGGGCAGTGGTCGCGGAGACGCGCCGCGCAGCAGCGGCACTGCGCGACGACGGGATCCCCCTGGGCGTGGGGGTGGTCAACCAGGTTCCTTCCCGCGTGGATACCGCGGTCCTGGCGGAGCTCCGCGCCTTGTTCGCCCCGGTCGGCTGGGTGGAGGTGCCGTTGCTTGACACGGAGCCCATCGGGGTGGCGGCACTGCGCGCCCTACCGCGCCTCACCGGGGCAGAACCCGGCCCGTGACGTGCCGCCTCGCCAGGGCGGCCCTGTGGCGGGCGGCACGGCGAGGCGGCATGTGTCCGACGCTACGGCGGGAGTGAGCGACAGCACGGCGAAATGTTGTTAACGTCAAGGAGAGTGTGAATTCCCGCACACTCGCGGGATTTCGCGCTGCTCCCAACTGCCCCTGCCATCCAGGAGGACGCATGCCCCGGCCGCTCATCGGTATCACCAGCTATCTCGGACCGGCACGCTGGGGACACTGGGTGCGTGAGGCGTCTGTTGTCGCCACCCCGTTCCTCCGCGAAGTGGACCGAGCGGGCGGCCTGCCCGTCGTGCTCGCTCCCGTCCACCCTCGGCGCATCCCCGACCTGCTGCACCGGATCGACGGCTTCGTCTTCACCACGGGGGCACCTGTGGGGGCCGACACGGAAGCGGAGAACGCTGATCCGCGGCGCGACCGTTTCGAAATCGAACTCATCCGTGCCGTGCTCGACGCGGGACGGCCGTTTCTCGCGGTCGAACGCGGACTGCAGGTTCTCAACGTCGCCGTGGGCGGCACGCTACTGCCCGCCGCCGACACCGGTCCGGGCCTCGCCGACGCCGAGGTGATCATCAACGTCAGCAGCATGCTGGGCAAGGTGCTGGGTGACCGTGCCCGGGTGCGCTGCGCGGCCAGCCCGGGCATCAACCGCATCGGGTCGGGCCTGATGCCGGTGGCGTGGGGCGCCACCCAGACCGTGGAAGCGGTGGAAGCGGTCGGCCACCCCTTCGGGGTGGGGGTGCGGTGGCGTCCCGAAGAGGGGACGGACCGTCGCCTGTTCTGCGCGCTCGTCGACTACGCGGCGGGGTGACCCCGTCCTCGCGGATATCCCCGCAGCCACGCGGGGATATGGCACGAAGAGAAGTCCGCGATGCCGGGTAGGCTCACCTCAAACGGGGAGGTGAGATGGCGACCGCGACGAACCAGGGGGAACGCGACGACACCGTAGACCGGATCTGGACGATCCCGAACATGATCAGCGTCCTGCGGCTGCTCGGTGTCCCGTTGTTCCTCTGGCTGGTCCTCGGCCCGCAGGCCGACCTTTGGGCACTGGGTGTACTCGCTGCCGCCGGGCTGTCGGACTGGCTGGACGGCAAGATCGCCCGGGCATGGAACCAGACCAGCCGGCTCGGCACACTGCTCGACCCGATGGCCGACCGGCTCTACATCTTCGCCGCACTGCTGGGACTGGTCGTCAGAGACATCATCCCCTGGTGGCTGATGGCGATCCTTGTCCTTCGTGACGTCCTCATCATCGGCGCGCTACCGGTGCTGCGCTACTACGGGTACGGGCCGCTTCCCGTGAACTTCGCTGGAAAAGCCGCGACGCTGTGCCTGCTCTACGCGTTCCCCCTGCTGTTCCTCGGCGGGTATTCCGGAGCCGTGGGATATGTGGCGCAAATCGTTGGTTGGGCTTTCGCAATATGGGGAACAGCCCTCTACTGGTGGGCCGGACTGCTGTACTCGGTCCAGGGCTCACAGTTGATCAGACAGAGTCGTGCCCTGGAACGCGAAGAGGACACGAACCCTGGGCGTGGACAGCGGACGGACCGGCCGGCACCGCAACGGCGGTGACACCCCAGACTCAGGCAGCGTCGCCTGAGCGGTCCGTAGCTGGTCACTCCGGGCCACCACGTCGTGACAATGAAGGGAGCAGCATCCCCACCATGAGACCCCGTGCTATGGCGGTTCGCCGAACGATTTCCGGGGCTTGGAGGTGGCCGCGATGAAGGCCGTCGTAATGGCTGGCGGGGAGGGCACCCGACTCCGCCCGATGACCGCTAACCAGCCCAAACCACTACTTCCCGTGGTCAACCGGCCGATCATGGAGCACGTGCTCCGGCTGCTGAAGCGACACGGGTTTGAGGACACGGTCGTCACCGTGCAGTTCCTCGCCACCCTGATCCGCAACTACTTCGGCGACGGTGAAGAACTCGGCATGAGCCTGCGCTACGTCGCCGAAGAAGTGCCGCTCGGGACCGCGGGCAGTGTCAAGAACGCCGAAGAGCACCTGCGGGGCGAGCCGTTCATCGTCATCTCCGGTGACGCGCTCACCGACATCGACCTGACCGACATGGTCCGGTTCCACCGGGAGAACGGTGCCCTGGTGACCATCGGTCTCAAACGGGTCGCCAACCCCCTCGAGTTCGGCATCATCATCGTCGACGACAACGGGCGCATCCAGCGGTTCTTGGAGAAACCCACCTGGGGCCAGGTGTTCTCCGACACCGTCAACACCGGCATCTACATCATGGAGCCCGAGGTCCTGGACCATGTCGCACCCGGCGAGAACGTCGACTGGTCCGGCGACGTCTTCCCTAAACTCCTCAAAGCCGGCGCCCCGCTCTACGGCTACATCGCCGACGGCTACTGGGAGGACGTGGGCACCCACGAAAGCTACCTGCGCGCCCAGGCCGACGTGCTCTCCGGCAAAGTCGACGTCGAAATCGACGGCTTTGAAGTGTCCCCCGGCATCTGGGTGGCGGAAGGCGCCGAAGTCGACCCTGAAGCGGTCCTCAAAGGCCCCCTCTACATCGGGGACTACGCCAAAGTCGAGCCGGGTGCGGAGCTGCGCGAGTTCACGGTGCTCGGCAGCAACGTGGTCGTGCGCTCCGAAGCGTTCCTGCACCGGGCCGTGGTGCACGACAACGTGTACGTGGGCACCCGCGCCAACCTGCGCGGCTGTGTCGTCGGGAAGAACACCGACATCATGGCCGGGGTGCGGATCGAGGAAGGCACGGTTGTCGGTGAGGAGTGCGTCCTCGAATCCGAGGCCTACCTCGCCAACAACATCAAGGTCTACCCGTTCAAGACGATCGAAGCCGGCGCGGTCGTCAACACCAACGTCATCTGGGAGTCCAAGGGGCAGCGGTCGCTGTTCGGGCCCCGCGGCGTGTCCGGGCTGATCAATGTGGAGATCACCCCGGAGTTGGCGGTCCGTTTGGCCAGCGCGTACGCCACCACGTTGAAGAAAGGCGCGGTGGTGACCACGGCACGGGACGCTTCCCGGGCCGCGCGCACCCTCAAACGGGCGGTGATCAGCGCGCTCACCGCGGCCGCCATCAACGTCCAGGACTTGGAGGCGACCCCGCTGCCGTTGGCGCGCTTCCACACCTCCCAGCCGGGGTTGAGCGGCGGTATCGCGCTGCGCACAACCCCGGGCGACCCGCAGTCGGTGGACATCGTCTTCCTCGACTCCAGTGGCGCCGACTTGTCCCCGGCCGCCCAGCGCAAACTGGAGCGGGTCTTCTCCCGGCAGGAGTACCGGCGGGCCTTCCCCGGTGAGATCGCGGAACTGTCCTTCCCCTCCCGCAGTGTGGAGGCCTACACCCGGGAGCTGTTGCAGAGCATCGACTTGAGCGGGGTGGCGGAGGCCAACCTCAAAGTCGTGGTGGACTGTGCGGGCGGTACCGGGTCGTTGATCCTGCCGGCCCTGCTCAGCCAGATCGACGCCGATGTTCTCACCGTCAACAACCGGCTCGATGAGGCGTCCCCCACAGACACGCCGGCCAAGCGCACCCGCGACTTGCAGCGTCTCGGGGAGCTGGTGGCGTCGGCGCGCGCCGACTTCGGGGTCCGCTTCGACCCGGTGGGCGAGCGGATCCAGCTCGTGGACGGCAGCGGGACACTGGTGGACGACGAGCGGGCCCTGCTTGTCGTGCTCGACCTGGTAGCCGCGGAACGTCAAGGCGGCCGGGTGGCGCTTCCGGTCACCACGACCCGGGTGGCGGAACAGGTCGCTAACCGTCACGGCGTCGACGTGCAGTGGACCCCCACGTCGCTCGACGCGTTGACCAAGGCTGCACTCGCTGACGACATCATCTTCGCTGCCGACGGCCGCGGCGGGTTCATCCTGCCCGAGTTCTCGCGGACCTGCGATGGAATCGCCGCATTCGTGCGACTGATCGGACTGGTGGCGCGCACTAAGATGTCGCTCAGCCAGATCGACCAGAGGATTCCGCAGGCGCACCTGCTGCGCCGTTCCGTACCGACTCCCTGGGCGGTCAAGGGCAGCGTCATGCGTGAAGTGGTGGAGGCCGCACAAGGCCGTGAGATCGACACCACTGACGGGGTGCGGGTCATTGAACCCGACGGCTCCTGGGCGCTGGTGCTTCCCGACACTGCCGAGGCGGTCACCCACCTGTGGGCCGAAGGCCCCGATGATGAGACCGCCCAGCGTCTGCTGGAGGAGTGGTCGGCCGTGGTCGAGCGAGCCGAGGGTTGATCCCGTGACCGGGCGCGCGGCCGGGGACACCCTCGACCGCGCGCCCGGCGTATGCGGAGTTTGAAATCGGTCTGGTTTCACGGAAGACTCCATCACTGCACGGTTCCACTGCCGTGCGGCTAAGGTTTAGAGCTGACTGCTCTTGGTGTAAGAGATGGTGAAAAAAGAGGTGATTATGGGGAAGAGATATGGAAAGGACCTGAACTGAAAACCAAGGTCCATGAACCACCATCTCCGTCCTCCGTCACCTGTAAGTCACCCAGCCGATTCAAGGACCGCCCCGTGCGGTAGGAGGCCGAGCCGACCTATGTCGAACTGCACGCAGTGCGGTCACGCCGTTGCGGATGATGCCCGCTTCTGCTCCAACTGCGGTTCCCCCGTCAACCGGTCGCGATGGGATCACTCGCAGTCGCGTGGCCGCGACCGCGTCGGCGAGACGACGTCCACGATTTCTCTCAGCGGCATCCAGGCGCTGGAGGCTGAAGCCGACGGCGTCGACCCCGTCGGCCCTGATACGGCCGCGGTGGAAGCCCTGCCCCCTGGGACTGCCTTGCTCGTCGTGAAACGCGGTCCGAACGCGGGGAGCCGTTTCCTGTTGGACAAGGACCTCACCACGGCGGGACGGCACCCTAACAGCGATATCTTCTTGGACGACGTGACGGTCTCCCGGCGGCACGTAGAGTTCTACCGGCGAGGCGGCTCTTTCGGTGTCCGCGATGTGGGTAGCCTCAACGGCACCTACGTCAACCGGGAACGCATCGACGAAGCGGAGCTCGGGGGCGGAGACGAGATCCAGATTGGCAAGTTCCGACTGGTGATCCTCACCAGCCCGCGCCGTGGCTGACCGGTAGTCGACGCTGACACGACTGTGCGGCGGGCGGGGTGCCCTACTCAAGAGGTCCCGTCCGCAAAAATAGAGGTTTGTCACGCCTCGGAGCGGAGAGCTTTAGAGGAGGACCCGCTTCGGATACGCCGCCCGCCCCTGACGCGGACATCCCCCGGCGGTGTACCGTGGGGAATGGAGCAGAGCGCACTTCGGCGTGTGCCCCTCCGAACGCGACAAGTCGTGGGACGGAGCCGCAGTGAAGCATATGGAGGTCGTCGGCGTCCGAGTCGAGATGCCGGCAAACCAACCGATTGTCCTGCTCAAGGAGACTGACGGGAAGCGCTACCTTCCCATTTGGATTGGCACGGTCGAGGCTACGGCCATCGCACTGGCCCAACAGGGTGTCAAGCCTGCGCGTCCGCTCACCCATGACCTTCTTCGCGACGTGATCGAGGCGTTGAACACCAGCCTGGCCACGGTGAACATCACCGCGCTGGAAGACGGTGTCTTCTACGCCGAACTGGTCTTCTCGAACGGGGTTCAGGTCAGCGCGCGCCCGTCGGACTCGATCGCGCTGGCGTTGCGCACGGGAGCGCCGATCTACGCGCGCGACGACATCCTGGACGAGGCCGGCGTAGCAATCCCGGACGAGCAGGAAGACGAAGTGGAGCGTTTCCGAGAGTTCCTCGACAACATCACTCCCGAGGACTTCGGACGCATGACCTGAACGATGGTGAACGGTGGTCGACGGGCGCGTTCACCGGCAGCAAACCAATGTTGTGCACGACGCGCCGACGGCTGTCGTTGACGCTGCCCACGCTCCGGCTTACCGTCGGGGGAGTGAGGCCGCCTGCGGTGTCGAAAACAAGTCGTGTTGTCTCCCCATAGTCCGGTATCGCCGCAGGCCAGGAAGCCGGAGGTTCGGCGTGGCGGGTATCAGCGGCAAGCAGAACGCCTCCGAGTATCGGCGGTCACCCGTGCGATGGACGGGTGAAGAATGCCTGCTGTGTGACGAGGACGTAGTGGGGCTGCCGATGAACGTCGGATACCGTGGTCCCACCGCCTGTATGGCAGCGGGAATCACGTATCGCCAGCTCGACTACTGGGCTCGTACTCAGTTGGTCGAGCCCAGTGTGACCGTGCCCGGCAGCTCGCCGGCGCATCGGCTGTACAGCTTCCGCGACATCCTCATCCTCAAAGTCGTTAAACGGCTGCTCGACACGGGGATCTCTCTGCAGCAGATCCGCACCGCGGTCGAGCACCTCCGACAGCGCGCCACTGCTGATCTCGCCCACATCACGTTGATGAGCGACGGGGTCAGCGTCTACGAATGCACCTCCCCCGACCAGGTCGTGGACCTGCTGCAGGGCGGCCAAGGCATGTTCGGGATCGCGCTGGGACGCGTGTGGCGGGAACTGGAGGGCAAGCTCAGCGAGCTGCAGGGGGAGCCGCTCACCGAGCAGGCCCGCATCGCCATGGAGGCGTATCCGAGGGACGAGCTGGCGCAGCGCCGCCGACAGCGCCGCACCGGCTAGTCGACCCGTGCACCGCGGTGCTCCCGGGGCAGGGGGCCCGGGGCCGGTAGCATGAGAACGACACGGTGGACCGGACACACCCGGCCGCCGACACGCGCCGTTGACACCACACGGGAGAGACTCCGCGCCGCGGAGCGCCGACGGGGCAACCCTCCCCAGCAACCTCTCAGGCACCAAGGACCGTGTGGGATAGGCACTCTGGAGCACGGCGGCACACCAGTCGCAGGCGACAGAGGGGGAGACCTAAAGGAAGCACACCGTTGATCGGCCCAGCGACCAGGAGGTCTCCATGTCGGACCGTTCTGTTTCCCGTCCCCCTGCGCTCACGTTCCCGGACCGGCACATCGGCCCTGACCCGGCGGAACGTGCCGCCATGCTGGAGACGGTGGGATACGCGTCCACCGCAGACCTCATGACCGCGGCCCTGCCCGCCGACATTCTCACCGCCCCTGATGCTCCCGCGCCTTTGCGCCTGCCGGAACCGGTGGGGGAGGCCGAGGTGCTCGCGGAACTGCGGGCTCTTGCCGCCCGCAACCGCCTGCTGGTCTCCATGATCGGCCAGGGCTACTACGGTACGGTCACCCCTCCGGTGATCCGCCGCAACATCCTGGAAAACCCTGCCTGGTACACCGCCTACACCCCCTACCAGCCGGAGATCTCCCAGGGGCGGCTTGAGGCGCTGCTGAACTTCCAGACCATGGTCGCCGACCTGACCGGGCTGCCCATTGCCGGAGCCTCCCTGCTGGACGAGGCCACCGCGGCGGCCGAGGCGATGACGTTGGCCCGCCGGGTGGACAAAGGGAAGCGGTCGGTGTTCGTGGTCGACGCCGACGTGTTCGGCCACACGCTGGCCGTGCTGCGGACCCGGGCCGAACCGTTGGGGATCGACCTGGTCGTCGCTGACCTGAGTGCAGGACTGCCGGATGTGGACGCGTTCGGGGTCCTCGTGCAGTATCCGGCGGCCAGCGGCCAGGTACGGGACCTGCGCCCGGTGGTGGACGCCGCCCACGAACGGGGCGCGCTCGTCGTCGTGGCCGCTGACCTGCTGGCGTTGACCGTGCTCCGCAGCCCTGGAGAGTTCGGCGCGGACGTGGCTGTGGGCTCCACCCAGCGGTTCGGGGTGCCCATGGGCTTCGGCGGCCCGCACGCCGCCTACATGGCAGTCCGGGACGGGCTGCAGCGGCAACTTCCGGGCCGCCTGGTCGGGGTTTCCGTGGACGCGGCAGGGAAACCCGCCTACCGGTTGGCCCTGCAAACCCGGGAACAGCACATCCGCCGCGAGAAAGCCACCAGCAACATTTGCACCGCCCAGGTGCTGCTCGCCGTGATGGCGGGCATGTACGCCGTCTACCACGGCCCGCACGGGCTCCGCGCGATCGCGGAACGGGTCCACCGCCGCACCGCGGAACTCGCCGCCGGACTGCGGAAGCTCGGGGTGGAGGTGCTCACCGACGCGTTCTTCGACACGCTGCGGGTGCGGGTGCCGTCCCAGGCCGCGGCCGTGGTGCGCGCCGCGCGTGACCTCGGCATCAACCTGTTCTTCGCCGACGAGGACACGGTCGGTGTCTCCTGCGATGAGACCACCACATCCGAGCATGTGGCGGCTGTGCTGCGCGCGTTCGGGGCCACCACCCCGCCGCAGACCGGGGACGTCCCGTCCGCGCTGCCGGAAGGGTTGCGCCGCGACGTCGACTACCTCACCCACCCCGTGTTCCACACCTACCGCAGCGAAACCGCGATGCTGCGCTACCTGCGGCGGCTCGCCGACCGGGACCTGGCGTTGGACCGCACCATGATCCCGTTGGGCTCGTGCACGATGAAGCTCAACGCCACCGCGGAAATGGAGGCGATCACCTGGCCCGAGTTCGCGGAACTGCACCCGTTCGCCCCCCTCGACCAGGCGGAAGGCCTGGTGCAGATCGTGCGGGACTTGGAGACGTGGCTCGCGGAGATCACCGGATACGACGCGGTCTCCCTGCAACCCAACGCGGGCTCCCAAGGCGAGTTCGCGGGCCTGCTCGCTATCCGCGGCTACCACCGCAGCCGCGGTGAAGAGCAGCGCGACATCTGCCTCATCCCGAGTTCCGCGCACGGCACTAACGCGGCCAGCGCCGTTATGGCGGGCATGCGGGTGTCTGTGGTGGCGTGCGACAGTGGCGGCAACATCGACCTGGCGGACCTGCGCGCCAAGATCGACGCTGCCGGGGACCGGCTGGCCGCGCTCATGGTCACCTACCCTTCCACCCACGGGGTGTACGAGGAGACCATTGCCGAAGTGTGCCGGCTCGTGCACGAGGCGGGCGGCCAGGTCTACGTGGACGGCGCCAACCTCAACGCGCTTGTCGGCTGGGCCAAGCCTGGGAAGTTCGGGGCAGACGTCAGCCACCTGAACCTGCACAAGACGTTCTGCATCCCGCACGGCGGCGGTGGCCCCGGCGTGGGACCGGTCGCGGTCCGCGCCCACCTCGCCCCGTTCCTGCCGAACCATCCGGCGCACACCGAGGCGGGGCCGCACACGAGCGCGGGCCCGGTGGCTGCGGCCCCGTTCGGTTCCGCGAGTATCCTGCCGATTTCGTGGGCCTACATCCGGCTGATGGGGGAGCAAGGGCTGCGTGCCGCCACCGAACAGGCGGTGCTTGCCGCCAACTATGTGGCCCGGCGGCTGGCCCCCTACTATCCGGTGCTGTACGCGGGACGCAACGGACTGGTGGCCCACGAATGCATCATCGACCTGCGCGGCCTGCAGAAACGCACTGGAATCAGCAACGAGGACGTTGCTAAACGGCTCATCGACTACGGCTTCCACGCGCCCACCATGTCCTTCCCGGTGCCGGGCACACTGATGATCGAACCGACGGAGAGCGAGGACCTCGCCGAACTGGACCGGTTCATCGACGCGATGATCGCGATCCGTGGCGAGATCGACCGGGTGGCGGAAGGCAGCTACGACCGGGCAGACAACCCGTTGAAGAACGCTCCGCACACGGCAGAAGAAGTCACCGCGGACGAGTGGAAGCACGCCTACTCGCGGTCGGAAGCCGCCTACCCGGTGCCGAGCCTGCGCGCCAGCAAATACTGGGCGCCGGTGGGCCGGATCGACCAGGCCTACGGGGACCGCAACCTCGTGTGCGCCTGCCCGCCCCCGGAGGCTTTCGCGCAGTAGCGGCCCGCGACAGAAGGCTCCGGTCGAGGCAGCCCGGCCCGTCCGTGAGGCTGCGCGGCCGCCCGCCGTTCCCGGCGTGGCCGGGAACGGCAAGACCGGTACAGGGGGCGGGGAGGAACCGCTAATCTCCGAAGGGTCCTTCATCCCCGGACGGAAAGCAGTGTGCGACCGTGCAGTCCTCCCGACCAGCCTCCCCGCCCCGGCTCGACGACCCTGCGGCAGCGACCCTGTGCAGCCAGGCCCGCGATTTAGCTGAGGCGGGGCACGCGGACCGGGCCGCTGAACTGTATGAGCGGGTCGTCGCCGACGCCGGGCCCCGCTACCGGGCCCAGGCCGCGCTCGGGCTCGCAGTGGTGCGCGACCACCTCGGGGACACTGCGGGCGCTCGGCAAGCAGACGAGACAGCGATTGCCGCCGCCGACCCGGAGTTCTCCCCACGCGCCGCCTACCACCTGGCGCTGCTGTGCGAAAAAGAAGGGGACAGCGACGCGGCCGCCCGTGCCTGGCAGACCGTGGTGGAATTCGGTAACCAGCGCTACCTGGGGGCGGCCCATCACGGGCTGGCGCGCCTCGCGGAAGCCCGCGGCGACGATGAGACCGCGCGCAGCCACTGGCAGTACGCGTTGGACGCTGCCGACCCGCAGACGGTAGCGGATGCGGCCCGCGACTATGCGCGACGGCTGTTGGAACGCGGCGCTGCCGCCGAGGCAGCGGAAGTCCTCGCCCGCGGGCTCGCCGCCCACGACACGCCGGACCTGCGGCTCCTGCTCGGCGCGGTCCGGGTGGAGCAGGCCATCGCCGAGTTCGACACGGCCCTCGCCCAGCAGCCGGCAGACCCCCACGACACTGCGGTGGCCCGGGAGCTTTTGGCCCGCCTGCTCGCCGTGCGCGGGGATTCCGCCATCGCGGAACGCGTGTGGTACGACGGTCTCACCCACGACGACCCCCAGACCGCTGCCGAGGTGCGCGCCCGCCTGCGGCGCGGCTTCCTCACCCCCGACCCGGACGTCGCCGCAGAAACCGGGGAGGCCACGTTCTGGTGGGACCCCTACCTGGAAGCAGCCGTGGCCTCCGACACCACGCCGATGCTCGCCGGGGAACTGTTCGCCGCCCTCAGCCGAATCTACGCCCTGCTCGCCCAGGCTGACGGTCCTGCCCGCGCGGACGATGCTCTTGCCGCGGCGCTGCAGGTTGTCGACGACTACGTGTGGGGTGCGGCCCTCCGCGACGATGTGCACGCCCAAACCGGCCGCACCACCACAGACCTCGACTGAAACCGGGTCGGGGGACTGGCGCGGTCACGCGCGGCCGGATGCGGCCAGTTCCCGGCGTGACAACTGGTCGGCGCGGCGGATCGGCTCACAGATCCGGTAGCGCGGCGACAGCCGTAGCACCAGCTCGCACGCGGAATCCAAGTCCACCCGGTGCCCCACCGACACGTACACCGGTTTGACCCCGTCGTGGACCCGCAGGCAGCGGCCCACCACTTCACCGCGGTCCACCAGGTCGGTGGCTGAGCCCCGCCGCGGGCCGGGTTCGGCGGCGTCACCCACAAACGCGGTCTTCGCCACCCCGAACACCGGCCGGTCCACCAAAACCCCCAGATGGCAGGCCAGCCCGAACCGGCGCGGATGCGCCAGCCCGTAACCGTCGCAGAGGTACACGTCCGGTTCGACAGGCAACTGTTCCAGTGCGGCGAGCAGCGGCGGCAGTTCCCGGAACGCGAACAGGCCCGGCACATACGGGAACGTCGGCGTTGCGCGCACCGTGGCCTGGGCGGTGACCTCCAACGTGGCGGCGTCCACGGCGACCGCGGCCGCCACCAGCTCGGTCGGACCGTAGCTCACATCCAGGCCTGCGACCAGGTGCACCGCATCCGGGTCGCAGGGGTGGACACGTACCCGGGACGCCAACCGGCTTTGGAGGGCACGTGCCGCATCAGGGTCGGTAGGCCACAGTTCCATGGCCGCCAACTCCGGGGTGATGTGGGGCATGGCACCTTCCCGTCGGGTGAGGCGAGGGCAGACCTGACTACCGTGCCACGCTTTCAGTGTCGGCGGTACCTCGGGAAGGCAGCACCGCTTCCACACACCCCCACACGAACACCACCGTGTTGATCACCGTGAACCCGGCAAGCGGCGGGAAGAACCCCTGCAGCTCCGCGGTGCGCGCCGGGTCCCCGACATACCAGATCAGTCCGGCGAGCACGGCCGCGCCCACGCCCGCGGCCACCAGGCCCCGCACCCATCCCACCGTCTCGTAGCGGAGTGCGGCCCAGCCGCGGCGGGGCCGCTGCGGCGGTGGCGGGCCGCCCATGAAGCGGTGCGCGAACCGCGCGTCCGCCCACGCGATCATGCTGTGCCCGTACGCCACGGTGAAGCCGAGGTAGAGGGCACCGAACCCGTGGCTGGCGTCAGCGTGGCCGCCCGACCGCAGATGCCAGGCGATGATCAGCAGCAGCGCCACGTCCAACACGGGGACGAGCAGGAGCAGCACCGTGCTCAACCAGCGCAGCCGCAGCAGGTAGCGGGCGCTCAACCCGCCGAGCAGCAGCACCCAGAACAGCACTTCGCAGGCGACGATTGCGGCCACCACCATGACGGTTTTCCCTTCCCGGCCCTTGTGTGACAGCTCCTGTCCCCACTGTGTCGCGCAGGCCCGCGGTGGCGCGTCCGCGGAAGGAACGAATCGATGTACTGCTTTCGGACGACGCTCTAGGCCCGGCATGCGTGCTGAGATGGGAATGTGCGACAGAAGTGGATGGAGTTCCTGGACCGCGACATCCTCGGCGGTTTCTCCCGCATGGGCAGCCTGCTGTGGGCGGCTGCGAACACCGCGGTGGGACTGCTGCTGTGGGCTTTGGGCGCGTTCGTGGACCGTCCCGGAGTCCACCGGTTGTGGCTGCTCGTTCCGCTGCTTTTCGTCTGCGCGGCACTGCTGCTGCGCCGCACCCGCCCCGGGGTGGGGCTGACGATCGGCACGATCGGTCTAGCTCTCGACCTTGTCGTGGTCGGCCCCTCGGTTTGGCCAGTAGCGGTCTACGGGGACCTGCTGTACGCGGTGACCGTGTGGGGCGGCAGCCGTCTCGCCTACGGGGTGGTCGCCGCGGTAGGTGCGCTCGGTGTCCTCGGCGTGGGCGGGGCCGTGCTGGTGTGGCCGGAGGAGCTCCTCGCTGAAGGGCTGCTGGGAGTGCTTTCGCTGGTCGGCCTCTACGTTCTGGTGTTCGTCACCCCGATGACCAGCGGGTTGAGTGTGCGCGCCCACCGGGCACGGGCCGAATTGGAACGCCAGCGGGCCGTGCAGGTCACGCGGATGGCGGAACTGGACCGGGCCAACGCGATCGCGGCCGAACGGGCTCGTATGGCCCGGGAACTGCACGATGTGGTCGCCAACCATTTGAGCGCGGTGGCGCTCCAGTCCACGGCGGCTCTCGCGCTCCGCGAGTTCGACCCGGAGCGGGTCCGCGGGGTGCTGCGCACTGTGCGGGACAACAGTGTGCGCGGGCTGGCGGAGATGCGCCGGATGATCGAAGTGCTGCGGGCCGGGGAGCAGTATGAGGCCGAACGGGTCGCTCTCTGCTTGAGAGATGTGGGCCAGTTGGCCGCCACCGCGCGGGACGCGGGCCTTGACGTGGTGCTCTCCGGGGTCGAGGAGGCCGGGGAACTGCCGGCGCGGGTGGACGCGGCAGCGTACCGGACCGTGCAGGAGTGCATGACGAACGCGTTGCGCTACGCTTCGCCGCCGCGGCTGCGGGTCACGGTGCGCCGCACAGCCGACGCCGAGGACGCAGGGGAGTGGCTGGTGATCGAGGCGGAGAACCCGGTCGCAGAGCCGGCGGAGCCGTCCCGGACCGGAGCTTGGGGGTCGGGGACTGGGCTGGCGGGGATGCGGGAGCGGACCGTGCTGCTTGGCGGTCGATTCCGCGCCGGACTCAACGGGGACGGGCAGTGGCGAGTACGGGTCGAGCTTCCCATCGAGTCGTAGCAGGACAGGGTGGAGGACACGTGGTCAGGGTCGTGGTGGCTGAAGACCAGGCGGCAGTGCGCGCCGGGCTGGTGATGATCTTGGAGACCGATCCCGGCATCACGGTGGTGGCCGAGGCAGCCGACGGGCAGGAAGCGGTGGACACGTGTCTGCGGCTGCGGCCTGACGTGGCGCTCATGGATGTGCGCATGCCGCGGCGGGACGGGATTTCCGCCACCCAGGAGCTTGCCGCGGCCGGGATCGATGTGCTGGTGTTGACCACTTTCGACTTGGACGAGTACGTGTTCGGGGCGCTGCGGGCGGGGGCCGCGGGTTTTCTGCTGAAAGACGTGGAGGCTGCGGACCTGCTGAAAGCGGTGCACACGGTGGCGCGGGGAGAGGGCATGATCGCGCCCGCGGTGACTCGACGGCTCATCAACGAGTTCGCCGCCACCCGGCCGCGGGAGCAGGAGAAAGCAGACCCCGCCATCCTGGAGCGGCTCACCCCCCGGGAGCGCGAAGTGCTGGCCTGTATCGGGGAAGGGCTGTCGAACCAGCAGATCGCGCGGCGCCTCTACATTACCGAGACCACGGCGAAAACCCACGTCAGCCGGATTCTGACCAAGCTGGACCTGCGTAGCCGGGTCCAGGCGGCCATTGTCGCCCGGGAGGTCGGCTTGGGCTGACCAGGGGTGGCCGACGGGGCCGGCCTCACCGCTCGCCGTGCTGGACCCGGGGGGCGGTGAGACCGGCCAGGAGCGCGTCCAAGCCGGTGCGGAAAACCCGGTCGTGGTCGACGTCGATCGAGCTCAACGCCATAACAGTGGGGAACCGCCCGTCGAGGACGGCAGGGTCGCTGCTGGGCAGTCCTTCGGAACGCACCTGGTGGATCACCGCGCCCAAGACATAGGAGGTCAACGCGGCTGCCGCCCCGGGAACCTCCTCCGGGGGCAGGCCTGCTTCGGTGAACGCCGCATAGTGCAGTTCCGTGGCGCGCAGGGCCGCCACCGTGTCGGGACGGCGGTGGATCATGAGAGGCAGCGCCCCCGAGTGGCGGAGCAGGGCGGCACGGTAGTCGCACGCCCAGTCGCGCAGCCGCTGGTCCCACGGCCGCGGCTCGGGTTCAGGATCGGTTTCGGGGGTAGCCTCATCCTCCGGGGCGGTTTCGGCTGCAGGGGAGGCGAGAGCCCGGGCAGGGTCGCTGATGTACTCCACGATCGCGCTGTAGAGCTGTTCCTTGCCCAGCGGGAAGTGGTGGTAGATGGCCATCGCTTCGACGTTGAGGGCGTCGCCGAGCCGGCGCATGGTGAGGCTGCGCAGGCCCATGCCGTCGATGATGCGGAGAGCCTCGGCGACGATCCGTTCCCGGCTGAGACCAGCGTTGTTGCGACTCACACCGCCATCCTAGACTTACTACGTAAAGTCAGGTGCGGATGGCGGTCGGGTGTCGGAAACCGGACCACTGCAGCCCTCTAAAGTGGGTGCTAACCATCCAAGACAAGGGAGCGAGCATGGTGCTGGGAGCCCGCAAAGTCGGAGCAGAGGCGCGTGCGCGATACGCAGAGGACACCGAGAAGGCGCAGCAGCTTCCCGAGCTGCTCGAAGCAGCCCGGAAAGCGGAGGAGGAGCTGCTGCGGGCCCGCCGGGAGGGCGCCGACGTGGTGGAGCTCAACCGGTTGGGGGTCGCCTACGATGCGGCTCTCACCGAGGCGATGCGCGCCGCCTACGCCCACCAGCGGGTACTGGTGGGCCTCCGCGGCTACGAGGACCGCATCTACCGGCGGCGTCGTCTGGCCCGCCCAGAGGTGAAGAAGGCCACGGAAGTCGCAGAACGGCTGTTGAGCCTGCGGGAGCAGCACCGCCTGCACGGTATTGAGCGGGTCCCGCGCAGCCCAGTGACAGCCTGAGGGGCGTGACACCATGGCGACGGACTTTGTGCGTATCGACCCGAATTCCAAAGTTCCGCCGTACGAGCAGATCCGCGCGGCCGTCGCCAACGCCGCTGCGAGCGGACGGCTGCCGGTCGGCTACAAACTGCCTACGGTGCGTGCCCTAGCCAGCGAACTGTCGGTGGCAGTGAACACGGCGGCGCGCGCCTACCGGGAGCTGGAACAGGCAGGCGTCGTGGAAACCCGGGGCAGGTCGGGCACGTTCATTGCGGCCGGCGGCGACCGGCAGCGCGCCGAAGCGCTGGCGGCGGCACGCCGCTACGCCGAAACAGTGTCCCGGTTGGGGATCTCCCAGCAGGAGGCTGTGGACATCGTGCGGGCGGCAGTAGAGAACCTCACCCGCTGACGGGGCACGAACCAGCAAGGCAGCCGTCCTCGCAACAGGCACAGAACGACCGTCAGCGCCCCGCCGGGTGCTGCCCCGCGTTCGCCGGGCAGGACGAGTCCCGTTCCCCAGACTGGGGGCGTGGCGGGCTCACAGCTCAGCGGCCACGCCGTGACAGGGCACGTGTCGACGCTGCCGGGGATGCCTGGACGAGCAGCGGCTTCTCCCGCGCGTCGCGGCGCCGCGCACCACCCGTCTGGTGCGGGAGCCGCGACGCGCGGCCCATACCGGATCAGCTAGCGAAGTCCAGCAGTTGCCGGGCGCGGCTGGGATGCCGCAGCTTGGACAGGGACTGCTTCTCCAACTGTCGGATCCGCTCCCGGGTCAGGCCCAGGTGCTTGCCGATCTCGTCCAGGGTGCGCGGACGCCCGTCAAATAGGCCGAACCGCAGCGACATGATGGTCGCTTCACGGGGCTCCAGGTCGTCGAGCGCGCGACGCAGTTGGTCGGCCATCAACTGGCGGTCCACCACCTCGGACGCCTCGGACGCGTCCACGTCCTCGATGAGGTCGCCGATCCGGGTCTCCCCGTCTTCGCCGATCGTCGAGTCGAGACTGATCGGCTGGCGGGTGATCCGCAGCAGCTCTTCGATCTGCGCCGGGGTCTTCCCGAGCTCCTGGGCCAGCTCGTCGGGGGTGGGTTCGCGGCCCAGCGTCTGGTGCATATCGCGCTCCAGACGGCTGAGCTTGCTCAGCAGCTCCAGCACGTGGACCGGCAGCCGGATCGTCCGCGCCGAGTCCGCGAAACCGCGCTGAATCGCCTGGCGGATCCACCACATGGCGTAGGTGGAGAACTTGTAGCCCTTGGCGTAGTCGAACTTCTCCACGGCGCGGATCAGCCCGAGGTTGCCTTCCTGCACCACGTCAAGCAGGGGCATGCCGCGGTCGCTGTACTTTTTCGCCACCGACACCACCAGGCGCAGGTTCGCTTCCAGCATGTGCGCCTTGGCGCGGCGGCCGTCCTCAGCGATCCACTCCAGCTCTTCGCGTTCGGTCTCGCTCATCTCCTGGGGGCCGGGAGACTCCTCCAGCCACCCCAGCTTGTATTCGGCGTACAGGCCAGCCTCGATTCGCTTGGCGAGCTCGACCTCCTGCTCCGCGGTGAGCAGTTCCCGGCGTCCGATAGCCTTGAGGTAGGTATGGACAGAGTCGCCCAGAGCCGGTGAATGGTCGTCAAGATCGGCCTCGGGGGCGTCAGTAGTCTCCGCCCCGGCCTGGGCTGGCTGCTTCTTCCAGCTTCTTTTCTTGGCAGAACGGCGTCGACCGCTCCCCTTCGAAGTCGTCTCCAGAACAGCTTCCAGCGTGTCGTCGTCACCGGGGTCCACCGGAGTATCCTCGTTGTTGGCGATCCGGACTCCGGTGTCGGACAGCTCCCGGAGAAGAGAACGGCCTTCGGCAGGGGTGATCCCGGCCTCGGAGAACGCAGTACGCAGCTCGGAGAGAGACACGTGTCCCCGGGCGCGTCCCCGTGCGATCAGCTCATCAAGCGTCGCCGAGGCGGCCTCGATCTCCGCCGTTACGGGAGAGGCGGCTTGGGCAGTGCGCGACATGAGAGCACCTCCCTCCCTTCAAGACAGTCGGGCACGCGGCGGAAGAGGAAAACCGCCGTCTTGGGCGCGCCACTATGTCCAACGTGTGAAAGAGTCAAATGTTCCCGAATCTCGATTGGATATCGACCTAAGTGACCGCGGTCACCAGCGTGGTAGGGGATGGCGAGGTTCCGGGCGGGGAAGAGAAAAAGACTTGGACGGCAAGGAGGGAGGGGTTAACGGCCCTCCCTGGCAACAGATATGACGCTGGGTGACGCCGGGAAGTTCCCGGTCATCCCTGGCTCAACTGGCGCACGTCCGGTTTTCCGGAGGGAAGCAGCGGCAGCTCCGCGCGAAGGTCCAGTTCCCGGGGCGCGGCATAGCGGGGCAAGTGGGCGCTCACCCACTCCCGGATCTCCGCCAGAGTCGGGGGATGCGTCGGATCGGCGGGAACCACGACCGCGGTGACCCGCTGCCCCCACTCCGGGTCGGGACGGCCCACCACGACAGCGTCCGCCACCGTGTCCAACCGGGTAAGGAGCGCCGCCACCTCCCCGGCTACCACCTTGTGGCCCCCCGTGTTGATGACATCGTCGGCACGCCCGCGGACCCGCAGCCGCCCGTCGTCCACCACGCCGAGGTCCGAGGTGCGGAACCAGTGGCGGCCCGCACGCTCCGCCCGATGGGCAGCGGTCAAGTCCGGGCGGAGCCGATAGCCGCGGTACAGCACAGGCCCCGCCAGCAGGATGCGGCCTTCCGCGTCAACGTCGACGGCGACCCCGTCCAACGGCAGGCCGTCGTACACACAGCCGCCGCAGGTTTCACTCATCCCATAGGTGGTGACGATGCGCCCGCCCGCGCGGCGGGCCTCCGCGAGCAGGCCGGGATCGGCGGCAGCACCCCCCAGCAGAATGGTGCGGAATTGCGACAAGTCCACGCCTGCGGCAAGCAGGCGGCGCAACTGAGTGGGCACGAGGGACACGTGCGGGCGCTGCCTGGCCGCGGCCTGCACCGCTTCAACCGTGAACGGGCGGAAGAGCACCGGCGCGTCCAGCAAGCGGGCCCGCAGCAGCACTTGCAGCCCGGCGATGTGCGCGGTGGGCAGCACGCACAGCCACGGCTCGCCCTGCTGCGCACCGATCCGCGCGGTCGAGGCCCGGGCGGACGCGAGGAGCGCGTCCGCGCTCAACTCCACTCCTTTAGGCTGGCCGGTCGACCCCGACGTGCTGACGACCACTGCCACGTCGTCGGCCACCGGGACCCCGTCGGCAAGCGCGACCACCCCCTGCGGGGTGCGCATACTGGTGGGGCGCAGCGTCTCAACCAGGCGCCGGAGGTGGGAATCGGGAACGTCCCCGGGGATCGGCAGGAGGGCGGGCCCGTGCCCGGCCACGGCGGCGTCGACAAGCTCGGCGAGACGCTCAGCGGCAAGGCCTACCACGGCCTGCAGGGGACGTCGGTTCCGCATGGTTGTCCAGGGTAGTGCGCAGCCGGTTCCACGGGGGGATTAGGGTTGACCCCCGAAAGTACAAGGTTGGACAGACCAGGAGAGGCAAGAACGTGGGCAGCGTGGTGGACTGGAAGCGGTCCGGGGACTACACCGACATCATCTACGAGACCGCGGAGGGCATCGCCAAGATCACCATCAACCGCCCGGAGGTACACAACGCTTTCCGCCCACAGACCCTGTTCGAGCTGCAACACGCCTTCAACGTGGCCCGAGACGACTCCTCCATCGGTGTGATCATCCTCACCGGGGCCGGGGACAAGGCGTTCTGCTCCGGCGGGGACCAGAAGATCCGCGGCGACGACGGCTACCTGGGCGACGACGAAGTGGCCCGTCAGGGGATCGGCCGGCTCAACGTGCTTGACCTGCAAGTGCAGATCCGGCGGCTGCCGAAACCGGTGATCGCTATGGTCGCGGGCTACTCCATTGGCGGCGGCAACGTGCTGCAGATCTGCTGCGACCTGACGATTGCCGCCGACAACGCCCGTTTCGGACAGACCGGCCCCAAGGTCGGCTCGTTCGACGGCGGCTACGGCTCCTGGCTGCTGGCGCAGACCGTGGGCCTGAAGAAAGCCCGGGAGATCTGGTACCTGTGCCGCCAGTACACCGCGCAGGAAGCCCTGGAAATGGGCATGGTTAACGCGGTGGTGCCGTTGGAGCGGCTCGAAGAGGAGACCGTCGCCTGGGCGCGGGAGCTGCTGGAGAAGTCGCCGCTGGCGATCCGCATGCTCAAGGGCGCGCTGAACGCGGTCACGGACGGGGCCGCGGGCATGCAGCAGTTCGCCGGGGACGCCACCATGCTCTACTACATGAGCGAAGAAGCGCAGGAAGGACGCGACGCGTTCAAGGAGAAGCGCCGTCCCCGGTTCGACAAGTTCCCGCGCCGCCCGTGACCGGCCGGGCATTCGCCATCCCGCTGCGCACCCGCTTCCGGGGGATCACCGTCCGCGAAGGAATGCTGGTGCGCGGCGCCGCAGGATGGGGAGAGTTTTCACCGTTCGCGGAGTACGGTCCCCGCGAATGCGCCCGCTGGTGGGCGGCCTGCTACGAGGCGGCGGAACTCGGCTGGCCAGCACCGGTGCGCGACACGGTTCCGGTCAACGCCACCGTCCCCGCAGTGGGCCCGGAGGAGGCCGCGCGTATCGTGGCCTCCTCCGGATGCACCACAGCCAAAGTGAAGGTGGCGGAACGCGGGCAGAGCGAAGCCGACGACGTGGCCCGGGTAGAGGCGGTGCGGGACGCGCTCGGCCCGCGCGGGCGGGTCCGTATCGACGTCAACGGTGCGTGGGACGTCGACACCGCGGTCCGCATGATCCGGCTGCTCGACCGCTTCGAGTTGGAGTACGTGGAGCAGCCGTGCGCCACGGTCGACGAGCTCGCCGAGGTACGGCGGCGCGTGTCGGTGCCGATCGCAGCAGACGAGTCGATCCGGCGTGCCGAAGACCCGCTGCGGGTGCGGGACGCGGAAGCTGCCGATGTGGTGGTGCTCAAAGTCCAACCCCTCGGCGGGGTGCGGGCCGCGCTGCGGCTCGCTGAAGAGTGCGGGCTGCCCGTCGTGGTCTCAAGCGCCGTGGAAACTTCGGTAGGGTTGGCCGCCGGAGTAGCGCTGGCCGCGGCACTCCCCGAACTACCGTACGCGTGCGGGCTGGCCACGCTGCGGCTGCTGCACGCCGACGTGTGCGACGACCCGCTCCTGCCCGTCCACGGGGTGTTGCCCGTGCGCCGGGTGGACGTGTCCGAGCAGCGGCTAGCGGAGGTGGAGATCGACCCTGCGGCGTGGCAGGCGCGGCTGGCAGCGGCACGCGCCGCCTGGGAGCAGGTCGAGCGAGAGCCGGGGCCGTGAACTACGGTGGGGCGCGCCTGTGACACGCGGCAGCAGCGGACACGAGAGCGGGTGACGGACCGGTACCGGTGACGAACCGGTCGACACGGGGGCATATTCTCGGGTTCGTCACGGTCGGCTCGTGGTGGCGTTCCGGGGAAAGCCGACCAGAACACCTAGGCGCGGTGTCAAGGTGTTCGCGGATACGACTGGCAAGTAGGTCTTGCGGTGAGAGAGTACGCATGAATCCGTCTACCGCACTGGCGCGTGTCCTTGTCGACGAGCTGGCTCGGCTGGGGCTGACCGAGGCAGTGATCGCGCCGGGCTCCCGTTCCACGCCGCTGGCCTTGGCCCTGGTGGCCGACACCCGGATCCGCACCCACGTCCGCATCGACGAACGTTCCGCGTCCTTCCTGGCTGTCGGTCTGGCCCGCGCCTCGCGCCGCCCGGTTGCGCTCGTGTGCACCTCCGGTACGGCCGCAGCGAACTTCCACCCCGCCGTGCTGGAAGCTGACCAGAGCGGGGTCAGTCTCATCGTGCTCACCGCGGACCGGCCTCCCGAACTGCGGGGGACCGGCGCCAACCAGACAGTGAACCAGATCGGCCTGTACGGTTCCGCGGTCCGGTTCTTCGCGGAAGTGGGCGTGCCGGAACGCGAAGCAGGCATGGTCGCCTACTGGCGGTCCCTGGTCTGCCGGGCCTGGGCTGCCGCCCAGGCGAACAAGCCGGGTCCCGTCCACCTCAACCTGGCGTTCCGGGAGCCGCTGGTTCCGGAACCGGGAGGGCAGCCCTGGCCGGAACCGGTGACGGGGCGGCCCGACGGGAAACCGTGGATCACCGTCGACCTCCAGCGGAACGAACCCGAACCGGTGGAACTGCCGTGGGTGGAGCGGGGCGTCATCGTCTGCGGTGACGGTGACTACGACCCGATCCCCCTGCTCGCCCTGTCCGCCCAGACCGGCTGGCCGCTGCTGGCCGAACCCACCTCGAACGCCCGCAGGGCGGAAGCCCTCTCCAGCTACCGGCAACTGCTCGCTGTCCCCGAGTTCGTCGCCGCCCACGAACCGGAACTGGTGGTGAGCGTGGGACGGCCGGGCCTGTCCCGGCAACTGCTCGCCTACCTGCGCCGCGCCCCGCGGCACGTAGTCGTGGGGGACCCGGTGGCATTCGCCGACCCGGTGCGGACCGCCACCGATGTGGTCGGCGCGGTCACCGCCCCGCCGTCCGCCACCCCCGACACGGCGTGGGCCGCATCCTGGGCCGCAGCGGAAGCAGCCGCCCGGGCCGCCGCCGACCGGCTGCTCGACAGCGACGAGACGCTCTCCGAGCTGCGGCTGGCCCGCGACCTGGCCGCCCACCTGCCCGCAGGGTCTCTCCTGTTCGCTGGGGCCAGCATGCCGATCCGGGACTTGGACGCGGTGATGCGGCCGCGGTGCGGGCTGCGGCTGATCGGCAATCGAGGCGTCAGCGGGATCGACGGCACCGTCTCCACCGCGGTGGGTGCAGCCCTCGCCCACCAGGCCGACGGCGGAGGGGAAGCGTTTGCCCTGCTCGGCGACCTGGCGCTGCTCCACGACCAGAACGGGCTCCTGCTGGGCCCGGACGAGCCCCGCCCCAACCTGACGATCGTGGTGGTCAACAACGACGGAGGCGGGATCTTCTCCGAACTGGAGCAGGCCGGGCACCCCGACTTCGAACGGGTTTTCGGCACCCCCCACGGCGTGGCCGTGGAACAGGTCGCCGCCACCGCGGGACTGCCCTACACGCGCGTGGAGTGGGCCACCGACCTGCCCAAAGCCCTCATCGGGGACGGGCTGCGCCTCGTGGAGGTTCGCACAGACCGCGCTGCTTCAGCCCGCCTGCGCCGCGCTCTGCAGGAAGCAGTCGCCGCCGCGGTGCGGTAACCCCGCGGACCGGACAGGACCCGGAGAGCTTTCGCGGGAACCACGCCGTCCCGGCCGCACAGGTCCGGCTCCTGGGGTGACGCACAGTAGTGTGCTGCTGGCCCGGCCACCATTGTCGCGGCGGGACACGCGCGGCCTGCCGGGCCCGGAGCCGCCACGGAGCAGCCGGGTAGAAAAGGCGAGACGCCGACCAGGGAAGGAGAGCGCATGTCGGACCGAGAAACCGTGCCGGGCACGGTCGTGGTCGGAGTGGACGGCTCGGAAGGCAGCCTGCACGCCTTGGACTGGGCGATTGACGCTGCCGCGGGGCGCGGGGCCACGCTGCGCCTGGTGTATGCGATGGGGCTGCCGCTCGTCACCGTCCCGCTGGGAGGACCGATCCGCACCGCCCCTTCCCCGGAAGTCTCTCAAGCAGCAAAAGCGCTCCTTGAAGAAGCGCTGCGGCGCGTCCAGGAGGCCGCACCCAGCTTGCGGGCCGTCACCGAAGTGTCCCGGGCCGAAGCCCACCACGCCCTGCTGAAATCCGCGCAGGACGCGGAACTGCTCGTCGTCGGCTCCCGCGGGTACAGCGGGGTCGCGTCGCTCTTCCTCGGCTCGGTAGCGCAGCGTGTCGCCTCCCACGCCACCTGCCCGGTCGTGGTGGTGCCGCCGACCAGCCAGGAGGCCGCGGCCCGCCGCGGCCGTGTCGTCGTGGGCGTGGACGGCTCCGAGCATGCCGCTGCCGCGCTGCGGTTCGCGCTGGTCGAAGCGGAACGGCTGCGCGCCGAACTCGTCGCTGTATACGCGTGGCAGGCGCCGGACGCCCCCGTCGACCCGTTCACCGTGCTGCAGGCCGACGTGGCAGTCGACCGGGAGCAGCAGGTCGCTCGGGCCCGCGAATGGCTGCTCCGCACCGTGGATGAAGCCCGGACCCCGCTCACCCAGCGGGTCCCGGTCCGTGTAGAAACCCCCGAGAAGCATCCCGCGGCAGCGCTGCTGGACGAAGGCGCCGACGCCGACCTGATCGTCGTCGGGTCGCGGGGCCGCGGCGGGTTCACCGGGCTGCTGCTCGGCTCGGTCAGCCAGCAAGTCCTGAACCACGCCGTCGTGCCCGTCGCTGTCGTGCGCGTCTCCTCGGCTGGTTGAGCCCGAGGCGCCCCGCTGCGGGGCGCCTCGCAGCGTTACCGTCCGGTGAGGGCGGCGCGCACCGCGCGGAACTTCGCCACGGTTTCCGCGAGCTCCGCCTGCGGGTCAGAGTCGGCGACGATCCCTGCCCCAGCGAAGAGGCGGGCCCGCGGCCCGGTGATCTGAGCGCAGCGCAGCGCGATCCCCCACTCCCCGTCGCCGCGCGCATCAATCCACCCCACCGGCCCGGCGTAGCGGTCGCGGCGCATTCCTTCCAATTCGCCGATGACGTCCATCGCTACCCGGGTCGGGGTGCCGCCCACCGCGGCAGTGGGATGCAGGGCCGCCAGCACTGGCAGGGTCGCCGTCTTTGCGGGGAGTACGGCCCGCACCGGGGTGGCCAAATGCTGCACGTTGGCAAGACGCAGCAGTTCGGGGTGGCGGGGCACGTCCAGTTCCGTGCAGAACGGGGCCAGCGACTCGCGCAGCGACTCCACCGCATAGGCGTGCTCTTCGACATCTTTCGCGGAAGTGAGCAGCGTTTTCGCGAGCACAGCGTCGTCGTCCGCGGTGGCCCCCCGCGGCGCGGTCCCCGCCAGCACCAGCGACTCCAGGCGGGTGCCGGTACGGCGCAGCAACAGTTCCGGGGTAGCCCCGGTCAGTCCCACCACCGAGTAGACGTAGCAGTCCGGATAGTCGGCGGCCAGCCGCTGCAGCGGGGTGCGGACATCAATGGGATGGTCCGCTTCCGCGACAAGGTCGCGCGCCAGGACCACTTTCGCTAGCCCGGTGGTGTGGATGCGGTCCACGGCCTGGCTCACCACTGCGCACCACTCTGCTTCGCTGAGCGTGCCCGGCCGCCACCGCAGTGCCCCCACCGGGCGGGGTGGCGGCACGGCCGGCAGCGGGTCGGCTTCGTCACCCACCACGGTGAGCCACGTCTGCCCGTCCCGCCGTCCCACGACGACTCGCGGCAGGATGAGCGTGGATCCGGCGTCGCGGCCGTCGAACGTGAACGAGCCGAACACCACAGGTCCGCTACCCGGCACCCCCACGTCGTCGTCCACCACGATCGTCGAGAACAGCGATTCAAGCCATTCATCTGCCGCCGTGAACCGTTGAATGCCGGACCGCTCCGGCTCGGCGGGCAGTTCCAAGCGCGCCGCGACTCCCCACGCCACCAGTCCCTCACCCCGCCGAACCCACGCCAGCGGTGCGGCGGGAGGCAGCAGGTCGAGCAGAGCGCGCTGGTCACGCAAGGCAACGGTGCGTGCGGTCACACGTGCACCGGAGGTCGGAGAAATCACGAGGATGGAGTCTATGCTGCCGCCCTCTCCGGCCGACGCCGCCCCGCTGCCTCGCCCGGCTGTCCCGGCATGGGAGGGGGCGAAAGCCGTCTAGGCTTGCCAACGTTTACCCCTCTTCTACCGAAACGTGTCGTGGAGAACACCCCATGGGATGGTTGACCCGTGCCACTGCTGCCGTGATGCTGCTGTCTATGACGGCCGCATGCGGACCAGTCCCCGAGGGGGCCGTCCCCCGCGTGACTACTCCGACCACTGAAACAGGCGACGCCGCCGCATCTCCCGCACCGAGTGCCGCGGCAGAGCTCACGCCGATCCCCGAGGACTGCGCAACAGACCCGGCCTATCCGAAACGGCAGATGCGCGGCGTATGGCTCACCACCGTCCGCAACATCGACTGGCCTTCCGAGCCCGGGCTGAGCCCCCAACAGCAGCAGGAGGAGCTCACCGCTTTTCTGGACCGCGCTGTCGAACTCGGGTTGAACGCGGTGTTCTTCCACATTCGCCCCACAGCGGACGCGGTCTACGCCTCAGACAAGGAACCGTGGGCCCGCTACCTGACCGGCACCCAGGGCGGCGACCCCGGCTACGATCCGCTGGAATTCGCGGTCGCAGAAGCCCACACACGCGGCCTGGAACTGCACGCCTGGTTCAACCCCTACCGGGTGGGGTGGCGGGAAGCCGACCTGGAGCACCTTGCCGACGACCATCCAGTGCGCCGCAACCCGGAGTGGATGATCGTCTACGACGACCAGGGCTACCTCGACCCCGGCAACCCCGAAGTCCGCGAATGGGTGGTCGACGTGGTCGCGGATGTCGTGGAACGCTACGACGTCGACGGGGTGCATTTCGACGACTACTTCTACCCGTACCCTGCCTCAGGGGAGACGTTCGACGACGACGCCAGTTGGCAGGCCCACGGCGACGGTTTCCCCGACCGGGACGCGTGGCGGCGCGACAACGTCAACCAGCTCATCCGGCAGGTGCACGAACGCGTCCACGACATCAAACCGTGGGTGCGGTTCGGGGTGAGCCCGTTCGGGATCTGGCGCAACCGCAGCAGCGACCCTTCCGGGTCGGCCACCAGCGGCCTGCAGTCGTACGACGCGCTGCACGCCGACACCCGCACGTGGATCCGCGAAGGCTGGATCGACTACGTGGTCCCGCAACTGTACTGGCCGCAAGGGTTCGCCGCCGCTGACTACGCGGTCCTCGCGCCGTGGTGGGCCGAGGAAGTGGCGGGCACGGGAGTGGACTTGTACATCGGCCAGGCCGCCTACCGGGTGGGGGAGGACGGCTGGAAAGGTGCGGACGCCCTCGCAAAACAGCTCGACTTCAACACGCAGCACCCGGAGATCACCGGCGACATCTATTTTTCGATGAAGGACCTCAACGGCCGGGCCCGCACAGCCATAGAGCAGGTGGCTGCCAACCACTATGCGCGCCCTGCGCTGCCCCCCGTCGCGAGCGGCGCGTCAGGACAGCCCGCCCCGGTGCGCGACCTCGTCGCCGACACCGGTGAAGACGGGGTGACCTTGCGGTGGGAAGGCGACGCAGACCACCGGTGGTACGCGGTCTACCGGGTGCCCGCAGACACGGACGCGTGCGCCCTCGCCGACGCCAAGCACCTGGTCGCGGTGCTCGGCGGCGACCAGCACACCTACCGCGATCCGGCACCGGGAAATGAAGCAGTGCGCTACCACGTGACAGCGGTGGACGCGTTCCGCGTGGAAAGTGTCCCCTCCGCGGGGGTGGTCGTGAACCCGAGGTGAGCGAAGACCAACCTTTCAGTTAGGTCTGGGCGGCCTAGGCCTGGTATCGCCCCGTCGCCGAACGGATAAGAAACTGGGTAACACCGCACACACGCGCAGACGCGCACCGGTGCTGGTCCCCAGTCGGTGAAGGAGGGCGCCATGTCGTTGCGGGAGAACGAGAGACGCATCCTGGCGGAGATCGAACACCAGCTCAGTACCGACGATCCGGAGCTCGCTGAGGCACTGGCCTCTTTCGACGGGGGCGACCGCTTCTCATCAGAAGAGATCGCGGAGACGTGGAAGCCGTGGGCGATCTGCGCGGCGATCGCGTCCGTGGTGGCAGGGCTGCTCGTCGTCCTGTTCCTCGCGATCCCCGGCCCGCAGCCCAGCGGGGAGGATGCGCCGTCGCCGCGCCCCAACGGGATGGTGATGCAGATGCGCGTCCGGTAACCGGGAAGCAGGCCCGTGACGGTGCCGGCCTGCCGTGCCTCCCGGTCACAGCCCTTCCAAGAAGCGCCGGGCCACCGGAGCGGCGGCTTTCGCCCCGCTACCACCGTCCTCGACGAGTACCGCGAAGGCCACGTCGCCTTCGAAACCGACGAACCAGCCGTGCGCGGACATTTCCTCGTCTTCCACGTATTCACCGTATTCGGCGGTGCCGGTCTTCCCGTGCACGTCCCCGGAAAAGCCGACGTTCTTAGCGGTGCCGTCAGTGACGACCGCACGCATCAAGGTGCGCAGCTGCTCGGCAGCGGGCACCGGGACCGGGTCGGGAAGGCCCGCCGGGGCCGGGTCGGTGACCAGCACCGGGGGACGCCAGTGCCCGTCGGCCACCGCCGCGGGAATCGTCGCCATGTGCAGCGGCGAGGTCAGGATCTGTCCTTGCCCGATGCTCGCGGCAGCCAGCAGGGTGTCGCTGTCCGGGGTCGGGAACGACGGCGTCAACGCGGGCACCCCGAGGCTCAGGTCGCGGTTGAACCCGTACCGTTCGGCCGCGGCAGTCAAGGAGCCGCCGTCCAACCGGTGGACCACCTCGGAGATCAGCGCGGTGTTGCAGGAGGTGGCGAACGCTTCCGTGACGCTCTGCTCACCGTAGGCGGCGTCTCCCGCGTTCTTGAACGGCCACCCTCCCACGGTGACGGTCTCCGCGCAGTCCAGGGTGGCGTCCATGCCCATCCCGGCGTCCAGCAGTGCGTCGTAGGAGACGATCTTGAACGTGGAGCCAGGAGCGTACTGGCCTTCCAAAGCCCGGTTGAACCCGCCTGGAACATTCGCCACGGCCAGCACTTCCCCCGTCGACGGCCGGACCGCTACCAGGGCAGTGGCTTTACGCTGTCCGATCACGGCGTCGACCGCGGCCTGCTGCACCGCCATGTCGATGGAGAGGGTGACGTCCTGGCCGGGACTGCCTTCGATAGTGCCGACCACCGCCGCATCCTCCGGCTCCCCTTCAGGCGGCGCCCCCTGGTCGACGACGTGGATCACCGTGGTCGGCGTCCCCGCGAGCCGATCCTGCTGCGACCGCTGGATGCCGCTCTTCCCCACCGGGTCGCCCTCCTGGTAGGCGGGGCCGAGCTCCGCCGCGTCCTCAGCGGTGGCGGGGCCGACCTCCCCGACGATCATCTGGATTGACCCGGACACGTCAGAGGTGTCCACGGGGGTGCCGTCGGCGGCCCGCACCCGGCCGCGCTCCCCCCACGCGTTGGTGCGCGCCAACGTCTGGCCGGGACCCAGCTCCGGGTGCAGCACTGCGGGACTGAAGTCGACCTTCCACTGGCCGTCGATCCGCTGGAGCGGCAGCTCCCCGTCGTAGGTCCACGTCCCGCTGTGGCTCAAGGTGAACGTGGCAGTAAAGGGAACAGTGGCTGTGTCCCCGTCCACCACCGCTTCCCCCGTGGTCACCTCGACCGACTCCACTCCCAGGTTCTCTGCCACCTCGGTGTAGAACGCGGACGCCTCCGAGGAGGTCGCCCACTGGTCGAGCGTGGAGTAGTCCCCCGACGTCCAGGCCGCCACATACGCGTCAGCGGTCTCTTCGGGGACCGGGCGGGAGGACAGGTACCAGTAGACGCCGCCGCCCAGCAGCGCCGCCACGAGGACCGCGGCGAGCACGGAGAACAGGAGGCCGCGCCGGGACCGCCGCGGAGCTGGGGCGGGACGCGCACTCCCTGGGAGAGGTCCCTCCCCGCGAGCGGGCCCGGCGCTCTGAACGTGCCAGGAAGCGGGAGTCTCCCTAGGGAGGCGGTACGGGCTGTGAGGGAAACCGTGTGAGGGTGCGCCCCCCGGCGCAGGACGGTGCCCGCTGCCCGGGGCAGGGGGCGAGGGCTGCGGCTGGTAGGGACGTTCCCGGAAGATCCCTTCGTCGTCCACGCTCAAAAGTAGTGTCCTTAAGATCGGGGTCGGTATGGGGAGCAGGCCCCGCGGGGAAGGACATACGGGGCGGAAGAGCGCACTGGTGCGGCTGCTGCGCAGCAGAGAGCACGGCGCCGTCCCCTGGGACCGTGCGGACCGCGCCCGGAGTTTCCGCGTCAGAGCCCGGGCACGCCACGACCCGGAGTACCACACCAGTCAAGCAGAGATTAACCCATGGCCCAGGCGGGGTGCGGCCCCGCCGTCCCACTGCAGGGCGCGGGCAGGGGAGTGGCGCCGGGCTATGCGGCCAGGCCCCGCTGCTGGGCGAGCTCCGCTTTGACCGAGGCGGCGAACCGCGGCACCTGCTCTTGTCCGGAGAGTTTCTGGATCGCGGCCATCACCGCATCAGTGGCTTCCCGCCGGGCCCGAGCCCGGCCCGCCTGGCCTGCCCACGGCGACAGGTCCACCGGCTCCCCGAACCGCACCCCGATCCGGCGGAACGAGGGGATGCGGCGCCCCGCGGGCAGGATACGGTTCGTGCCCACGAGGGCCGCCGGGACCACCGGGGCGCCGGAGGTCAGCGCCAGCCACGCCAGCCCGGTCTGCCCCTTGTAGAGGCGGCCGTCAGGCGAGCGGGTCCCCTCAGGGAAAATTCCGAAAACTCTGCCTTCGGCGAGCACGGCGAGACTGCGGTCCATTGCCTCCTGGGCGCTCTGCCCGGGGCGGCGGTCGACGGACACGTGCCCGACGGCACGCAGGGCACGGGTGAAGAGCCGCTGGGCCAGGTTGCCTTCGGCGAACAGCTCCTTTTTCGCGATGAAGACGACGGGGCGTGGCACGACCACGCTCAAGAAGAGCGGGTCGAGGTTGGACAAGTGGTTGCTGGCGAGGATCACGGGGCCGTGCGCGGGAATGTGGTGCAGGCCCTCCACGTGCAGGGGCCACAGGGCCCGGGTGGTCGGGGCTACAACGGCTTTCGCGGCATCGTAGAGCGTCAGCGGCACGGCCGGTCCCCTTCTGTTGTCACGTGCGCCACCGCGGAGAGCCGCGGGGGATTGACCTCGGCTTGGGCGGCACTTTACCGGGTGGGGGCAACAGCGCGGTCACGGGCAGCGGGGAAAGCCGGAGGTTCCTTCGCGCTACAGTGGTCTAGACCTATCGGGAAGAGACGAGGATCCACACCATGGCGCGTCTGATCGATGTCAGCCACCAGATCGTGGCTGGTATGACCACCTATCCGGGGCTTCCCGGCCCGGTCATCGACGACCACTTGTCGTTCGAGGACTCTCACGAGAACTACGCCCCAGGCACAGAATTCGAGATCCGCCGCATCTCGATGGTCGGCAACACGGGCACCTACCTGGACACTCCCTCCCACCGCTACCGCGACGGCTCCGACCTGGCCGACCTGCCCCTGGAGAAGGTCGCCGCGCTGCCGGGGAGGGTGATCGACGCCCCGGGCCGCGCCATCGGCCCCGAGGCTTTCGCCGGAGTGGACCTGGCCGGCCGGGCCGTGCTGCTGCGCACCGGATGGGACCGGTACTGGCGCACGGAAACCTACGGCTCCCCGGACCACCCCTACCTCACCGCGGAGGGAGCCAAGGCACTGGTGGATGCCGGAGCCACCCTGGTGGGGATCGACTCGGTCAACATCGACGACACCTCGGAGGCCAGTGGGGGAGCCCGCCCCGCGCATTCGATCCTCCTGGCTGCGGGAATCCCCGTGGTGGAGCACTTGTGCCTGCTCAACCAGCTTCCCGAGGAGGGATTCCAGTTCTTCGCGGTCCCGGTGAAAGTCCGCGGCATGGGCACCATGCCGGTCCGCGCCTTCGCTCTCGTCCCCTCCCCGTAGGAGGCCTCGGCCGGCTTCCGCGACAGCATACGGGCCGCGGCATCCTGCCCTGCGGGGGAGCAGCGCCACAGGTCACGGCTGTGCTGGCTGCCCCCCGTGGGGGTCGTCGGCCGCGGGCGCGGCCGGTACCGCGGCCCGCAGGCGGCGGAGCTCCGCCAGCGCCTCGTCGAGCTGCGCTTCGGCGCGTTCGGCGCGCCGCAGGGTCTGGGTCCGCGCCTCCTCCAACGCGGCCAGGCGTTCCGCGGCGGCCTGGCGTGCTTCGGCCAGCGAGGCGGTGAAGGCTTCGCGTTCGGCGCGGGCGCTGTCCCTGATGTGCGCGACTTCGTCGGTGAGCCGGTCGCGTTCCGCGCTCACCCGGGCGAGTTCCGCCGACAGGCGCTCCACCCGCTCTTCGGCCTGCCGGGCCTGCTCCGCAGCCCGATCGGCGTGCTCCTGCGCCGCTTGGCGGGCGGCCACGGCTTCGGTCAACTGCTCTTGCAACCGGTCCAACCGGGCCACGAGCTGCGCCCGCTCGGCCGCGGCTCGCTGTTCGACGTCGGCGATACGCTGCTGGGCCTGCTTGCGCTCCTGGGCGACGAGTGCTTCGGCTTCCGCGCGCGCCGCTGCCACCTGCTCCCGGGCTTCGATGCGGGCCGCCTCCCGGTCGGCGAGGGCAGCGTCGCGTTCCTCGGCACAGGACTGGGCCTCCGCGAGCGCCGCATCACGTTCCGCGACCGCGGCATCGCGTGCGGCTATCGCCTCGTCTGCCATGCGTTCCGCTGCCCCCGCCGCAGCCATCGCTGAGGCGGCAGCCTCCCGGGCCTGCTGGGCGTCGGCTTCCGCGGCGCGACGGGCCCGCTCTGCTGCCCGCCGCTTCTCCTCGGCGGCCAGGCGGGCCGCTTCCGCGTCGGCGACCTGGCGGGCCGCGGCAATACGCGCCGCCTCCACCTGGGCCTCAGCCGCGGCAGGATCCGTCATCGTGGTGAACGCCGCGGTGGCTTCCTGCAAGGTTGCGGTGAGCTGCTCGGCTTGGACCGCGAAACGCGTCAGGAGGTCTTCGGCGCGCAGCCGTGCTGCGGTGACCGGGGCGGCCTCGGCGTGGGCGGGTGCGGCCGCGGCCGCAGCGGCCCCGTCGGCCGGTCGCTGGGATACGGTCTGCTCACGCCGCTCCTGTGCGGCCTGCGCCTCCTGCTGGAGGCGCTGCCGCTCCCGCCAGGCACGCCACCGCGTGTGTTCGGGAAGGTCGCAGTACTGCGGGGGGCGTCCCGGGGAGGAGGAGCGCATGACGGGACGGGTACAACCGGGGAAGTTACACAGGGCGGAGTCGGTTTCGGCCACGCCGACGAGCCTAACGGCTGCGGGGGGACTGCGGGGGCCAGCCACACCGGGCAGCACAGCCAGGCGCGGGGGAGCAGCGGGGAAGCAGCCCGGCGGTGCTCCTGGGATTCCTGTAGACAGGCCGCGGCGGCCGAAGCCAGCCTGGTCTTCGGCCGCCGCACACAGCTCACTGCGTGCTGTTTAGTCGTGGGGGCCCACTCCGATACGCGACACCATCGTGGTCACAAACGGGCGGAAGCCTTGGCTTTCGTAGAAGCGGATGGCCGCCGAGTTCCCGGACACGGCAGGCAGCTCCAGGTCCCGCACACCGGTCTCGGCGAGCTGCCGACGGACCTCGTCAAGGAGGCCGCTGCCCACCAACTCCAAGGAGTAGTCAGGGTGCACCGCCAGGGTCTGGACGACCGCGACCCGGTCCCCGCGGTCCCACGAGCCGTGGTGCTCGTCGCGGATGGTCACCATCGCGTAGCCGACGTCGACCCCGTCGCTCTCCGCGATCACGGCGATCGTCTCCGGCTCGGACAGCCACTCCACATACCGCCGGCTGCGGCGACGCCACGATTCTTCCGCGCTCACCGTGCCGAGCAGGTCCTCCAGGTGCGAGGCGATCGTCGTGTGCTGCTGATGGAGGGGTTTCCACAGCTCGGCCAGCTCGTCTACCTCAAAGGGACCGATGTAGCGGAAACGCAGCACGCCCGAAAACCCGGAACGGGTTTTGGTGTCCAACGAAGTTTGCATTTTTTCTCACCTGCTCCTGATGGGGTGATGCGTGTCGCGCAGCGGCGATCGTCCCTTTCAATGCCTGTATGAGCGCTGGTTATGAGCCTACTTGCTTGTTTCTGCAAGAGTGGCGACGGGGCTTGGAAAAGGATGCTCCTCGTACCTAAAAGAAAAATTTTGTCATTTTTAACAGATGGTTGGGTGTGAGGGGGATCTCTTCGGGCTCTCTCCGTCGCCGCGCAGGAACGGAACGTTGCGGTGGGCGTGCAGTGGATCACGTCTGCACTGCTCAGCGGGAAAACGCGAGCTCCTCAGACGGCTGGCCGTCTGCCGGAAAACCCGCCCAGCCAGCAGACCGGGGCGGGGTGCAACCTTTCCGGCAGTCGCGGGGTTACCCGGATGTGAGCACTATCGCAGCGACCGTCGTCGGTGTCGCCACGGAGCTACCGAGCTGGCCGCCCTGCCTCGCCCTCGCTGCCCGTGGTGGCCAAATCCTCCCGGAGGAGCATGCGGATGTGGCCGTGCTGAGCAGGCCTGCGACGGCGCCCGGCGCCGCGCAGGGGCAGGAGTGCACCACCGCAGCGGTGCGCCACTGTGCACCGCGCACGGTACGCCCGGCGGAGCGCCGTGCACGGCGCACGGAAACCACCAGCAGGAAATTTCATAGGATGAGCCCATGATTGACGTCCGGCGGTTGCAGGTGCTGCGCGCCTTCGCCGAGCACCACACCGTGGCGGCGACCGCGGAAGCGCTGGGGGTCACTCCCTCAGCGGTCTCCCAACAGCTCGCCGCATTGGCCAAGGAAACCGAAGTCCCCCTGGTGGAGCGGAGTAACCGCCGATTCGTGCTCACCGGGGCGGGGCGCGTCCTGCTGGAACGCGCTCAGGTCATCTTCGCTGAACTGGAGCGCGCCCAAGCCGACCTCGCCCGGTACGCCGAAGGATCACTCGGATCCGTGCGGGTAGGCGCTTTCGCCACCGGCATCTCCAACCTCGTCGCCCCCGCCGTGGCCCGGCTGCGCCACACCCATCCGGGTTGGGACTTCTCTGTCATCCAGGCCGAACCCGAACACAGCACCGAACTGCTGTGCACCGGCGAGATCGACATCGCTGTCACCATGTCCTCGCCGCATCTGCCCGCGACCGGAAGCCCCGGGTTCCAGTTCCACCCGGTGATGGTGGAACCCCTGGACGTGGTCCTGCCCTACGAGCACCCGCTGGCGACCAAGATGGAACTCGACCTGGCCACCGACCTCAACGACGCCGACTGGATCATGTCCGCCCCCGGCACCGTCTGGTTCGACACCGTGGCCGCCGCCTGCCACCAGGCCGGATTCCATCCCCGCAGCACCCACGTCGTCACCGACTTCAGTGCGGCGTTCGCTCTCGTCGCCGCAGGACTGGGCGTGTCCATGGTGCCCCGGCTGGCCTGGCACGGGATGGCGATCGCCCACATGGTGGTGCGTCCGGTCCGCAACGGTCCGCGCCGCCACGTCCTGGCCGTCACCCGCAGCGGGGCGAACCCCGAGCCGCTACTCACCGCGATGCGGGAAGCCGCGCACCGGATCACTGTCCCCGCGGGCCGGTTCGTCCTCAGCGCCTGACCCGTCCGCAGCCGCCCCCTCGGAAAACCCACTCGCCACCGGGTCCAGCACGTGGCGGGCAGCCCGGTGGATCGCGTGGGCGACGACGTGCAGCGGCCGCCACGCCCACGCCCCGGTACGGGCCACCAGGGAGATGCGGCGCTCTCCCGCCAGCTCGCCCAGCGGGGTATGCACCACCCCGGGGTGGGGCGGGGACGCAGCCAGCTTCGGCAGGAGCCCCACCCCCCATCCAGCGGCCACCACCGCGCTGAGCGCCTCCAACGTGTCGATGCGATGCCGGATCTGCGGTCGGAAGCCCGCGTCCGCGCACATCCGGAGCACAAGCTCGTCGTCGTCGCTTCCGCGCGAGTTGGCGATCCACGACGCGTCGGCCAAGGCACGCAGCCGCTCCCGCGTCATGGTCGCCCCGCTCGGGTTGCTCGCCGTCGGCTCGGCGAGGAACAAGGGTTCCCGCCCCACCGGGTGCACGGTGAGCCCTTCCGGAATGCGGCGGGGGACCAGCGTGTACTCGTAGATCAGCCCAAGGTCGGCCTCCCCGCTCAGCAGGAGGTCCAACGCCTGGTCCGGTTCGTGCTCGATCAGGCGCACCTCGAGTCCCGGGTGCTGCTGGCGCAACTGCTCCATGGCGGGCAGGATCACGGGGACCGTCATGCTGACGAACGTCACCAGGTTGATGCGGCCCACCGGCGGCCCTTCACCTGCCATTTCGGCTCGCGCCGCCTCGACGCGCTCCAGGATGTCCCGCGCATGCTCGGCGAGCCGGCGCCCCGCGGGGGTCAACCGGACCCGACGGCCGTCCGGAACGAGGAGGCGCACCCCTGCTTCCCGCTCCAATACGGCCAAATGCTTGGACACCGCCGAGGTGCCCATGCCCGTGACCTCGGAGACCGCCGTCATCGTCCCCAGCCGCCGCAGTTCTACCAGCAGTCTCAGCCGTGTCAGGTCCATCCTTCAACCGTAGAAGAAGGCGTGCGCAAGGCGGAATGTTTCGACCCCGCGCACGCCTTCTTCTACGGATGAAAGACCTCAGGCAGCGAGCTGGAAGAAACGCGCCCGCAACAGGTTCGACAGCGCCTCGTCGAGCCGGCTGAGGAGCGCCGTGTCATCGAGGCGGCGGAACGCCCGGACATCGGGGTGGGTGGGGTGGGAAGTGAGCCAGTCCTCACCCACCAGGTCAACCACGGCAGTGCGGAGGGCGTCCAGTTTCTCCCGCAGGGTGCCGGGAGCTTGGGAGAGCGCGGTCTCGCACGCAGCGAGCGCGTGGAACAGGGAGAGCAGTCGCAGATGAGTGACGTCGTCCTTGGCCTCGCGCAGGGTGTGCTCGGCGATCGCGCGCGTCCGGCGGAAAGGGTTCAGCGTTCGCGTCGCCGATGGCTCAACCTGGGTCAGCACCATTCTCCTCTCTCATCGTGGTGGGGCAGCCGTCCCGCGGTCGCGTGGCCGAAACAGCCGTGCGCGCCGCGTCCGAGGCGCTGGCACCTCCGGATCCGAGAGGTTTGCGGTCCGCAAGGGGGCCTCCCGCGGCGGACCGGCCATCGAGTGGACATCGAAGGGGTGTGTCGGTCGGTCCGCGCGGTGCGCGGAGCCGCCTCCCGGTAGCTGCTCACCAAAGTTGATGTCCACCAACTCAATTTTTTACCGCCTCTTAAGTACGGCTAAACCTGGCACAGAGGTCAACACAATCCGCTGCACGACGTTCTGTTGCGTTCCGTTGCGCTGAGTGGGGGTGAAGCGCGGGTGTGGACGCTAGATCTTCCGCTAAAGAGAAACGATTCATCAACTAACGGTGCCTGGACGGAAACAGAGAACAGGAGACACAGTGGTGGGATGATCCTCTCTTTTGTCTCGTTGGTTCGGCATGCCCACCTGAGGGTCCCAGCCCCGCTGCTCACCGTCCTCAGCCTGGTCCTGCTGCACATGGGCAGCGCGGGAGCCGTGCACCTGTTCGCCATCGCGGGACCGCTCGAAGTCACCTGGCTGCGGCTGAGCTGGGCTGCGCTCCTCCTCTTCGCCGTCGGCGGGCGCCCCCTGCTCCGCGCGGCACGGGCCGCAACCTGGTCGGATCTCGCCGCTACCGCCGCCCTCGGCGTAGTCAGCGCGGGGATGACCCTCCTGTTCTCCCTCGCCCTCGACCGCATCCCGCTCGGCACCGCAGCCGCGATCGAGTTCCTCGGCCCCCTCACCGTCTCCGTGCTCGCCCTGCGCCGCCGCCGCGACCTGCTGTGGATCGTCCTCGCCGTAGCCGGAGTGCTCCTGCTCACCCGCCCGTGGCACGGGGAAGCCGACCTGCTCGGCATCGCCTTCGGCCTAGGCGGGGCCGTCTGCGTGGCGCTCTACATCGTCTTCTCCCAGACCGTCGGCTCCCGGCTGGGCGTCCTCCCCGGCCTCACCCTCGCAATGACCGTGTCCGCCCTGGTCACCGCCCCGCTGGGTCTGCCGGGGGCGATGGCGGCCGCCGACCGGCACCTGGTGGCAGCCACCCTAGGGCTCGCACTGATCTACCCCCTGCTGCCCCTCCTGCTGGAGATGGTGAGCCTGCAACGGATGAACCGCGGCACCTTCGGCATTCTCGTCTCCGTCGACCCCGCCATCGGGCTGCTCATCGGCCTGCTCCTGATCGGCCAGGTCCCCGTCCCCCTCCAAGTGGCGGGCATGGCCCTGGTGGTCGCCGCCGGGCTGGGCGCCACCAGAGGCACCAGCGGACGCACACGCGGAGGCGCAGACCCGCACGCCACCGACGGGGAGCCGGAAGACCGCACCCCGGACCGCCCTGCTCCCGACGACGCCGGACACCACACCACCGACCCCGTCACAGTGTGACCATCATTACATCCCGGTGCGGGGCGGGGTGTGCCGCCCGGGTAACCGCAGTGTGTGCTGCAGCGGTACCAGGCCACCGAGGCGAAAACAGCCCGTAGCGGGCAGGGGAGCACGGAGTCAAGGCCCGATACGTCCGCGGACACCCCACACATCCGTTAGGGTCAGGCGCGACCATGAGCGCTAAAACTGACCTGGAACTGCTGCGCGCCTACGAACCCGTGCTGATGTTCACCCGGGGGGAGCTGTTCTTCCCCACGGACGTCGAAGCCTACGTGCGCTGCTGCAGTCTGTGGCTGGACCTTCCCGAAGGCGGGGAACGCGAAGTCGTCCCCGCCGGGGAACTCACCCTCGACCGGCTCGCCCGCGCCGACGCCGAATGGCCGGGCTACCGCCAGCACCTGCGATTCGTCCAAGAATCGTCGCTGCGGGCCGAAGCACGCCGCTTCCGCAGACGCGAACGGCCCGTCATCCCGAAAAGCGGACGCCTCGCCGCGGTCGGGGTCCTCGGCCGGATCGTGGACGTGCTGATGCGGCTCTCCCTCCTCATCCGAGGAGCCGTCCCCGGCGGGGTCGCAGCAGCCGCAGCCACCCGCTACCGCGACCGCATCGACACCGGCACCACCGCCACCTACTACGGCCGTGTCGTGCGGGAAGGCGGTTACGTCGTCCTGCAGTACTGGTTCTTCTACGCCATGAACGACTGGCGGTCGGTCTACGGCGGCGTCAACGACCACGAGGCCGACTGGGAGAAAGTCACCGTCTACCTGGTCGAAGAAGAGAACGGGGAGTACCGCCCCGTGTGGGTGGGCGCCTCCTCTCACGAATACCTCGGCGACGACCTGCGACGCCGCTGGGATGACCCGGAACTGCACCGCGACGGCAACCACCCGATCATCTACGTCGGGGCCGGATCCCACTCCCACCAGATGCTCCCCGGGGACTACCTCATCCAAGTCGACCCCGCCTTCCTCCGGGGAGTGCTGCGCGCCTGGCGGCGCTTCACCGCCCGCTTCCTGCCTTCCTCCAGCCGCCTCCGCGGCATCGGCGTGCCCTTCGTTGACTACGCGCGCGGCGACGGCGTCCGCGTCGGCCCCGGTGGAGAACGCACCTGGACCCCGGTCCTCATCGACGACACCACTCCCTGGGTCCGGGGCTACCGCGGACTGTGGGGCCGCAACACCCGGGACTGGTTCGACGGCGAACGCGCTCCCAGCGGCCCCCGATACGAACGCGACGGCACCGTCCGCCGCTCCTGGGCCGACCCCCTGTGGTGGGTCGGGCTCCACAAAGTCCCGCCGACCCCCGAGGATACGCGGGCCAGCCTCCAAGCCCACCTGGACGATCTCGACGCCCGCATCGCCGAAGCCGACGCCAAGATCGAAGAAGAGCGGGCTGCCCTGCGCCGCCTGGCCGCAGCCGAAATGGTGCTGAGTCGCCACGCCAGCGCTAAAGCGCGCGCCAAGGAGTACCGCGCCCGGATCGCCGAACTGGAACGCTCCCTCGCCGCCCGCTACCGGGAACGCACCCACCTCGTGGACGAGCGGGAAATGCACCGCGCCGCACTGGCCAACGGCGACGTCCTCGAACCCCCGCCGCAGGCCCACCTCCGCTCCCCCCACCTGCCGTACGCCTCCGGCCGGCAGCACACCACCCGGTTCCTCCACGTGTGGGCGGCGATGAGCACACCGTTGCTGCTCACCGCGCTGGGCGTGGTCATGGTGGTACTGCGCGGCAGCCTGGCACTGCTGGCCGCGGTCGGCGTCGTCGTGCTGTTCGCCGCCTTCGACGCGCTCGCCCGCCGCCGCTTCCTCACCTTCCTGATCGGCTCGGCCTTCCTCGCCCTCGCGCTCGGCGTCGTGGGCGCGGTGATCGCGGCCTTCCTCATCAACTGGCGGATCACCGTCCTCGTGCCGATGACTTTGGCGGTCGTCAGCCTGCTCTACCTCAACGTGCGCGACCTGCTCCGCCGGTGAGCAGCCCTCAAACCGCTTCCGAGGACGACGCCCCGGCTGGGCCCCGCTCAGCCGGGGGCAGCCCGGAAGCACGCACGGTGATGTTGATCCGCCCCGACTCCAATCCGAGTGCCGGGTTGGCTGTGCCAGCGAAGACACGCGGCACGCCGTGGTAAGCCCAGCGGGACGGGCCGCCGAAGACGAAAAGGTCGCCGCTGCGCAGCTCCACGTCGGTGTACGGGCGGGTGCGGGTAGCGGTGTTCCCGAACCGGAACACGCAGGTGTCCCCCAGGCTCACCGAAACCACCGGGGCATCGGTGCGTTCGTCCGTGTCCCGGTGCATCCCCATCGTGGCTGTGGCCGCATAGAAGTTCACCAGCGCAACATCGTAGGCGGGAGCCGGGGCAGGGACCGTGCCGTAGGCGGCGGCCAGACCCCGCAACGCCAGCGTGGACAGCACCGGGGGCAGCGGGGGCACCGGTCGGCCGTCCGGCAGGGTCGCCGAATAGCGGTAGGGGCGCCAATACCAGCCCAGCGAGGTCATCGCGACACTCATGGTCCTGCCCCGGGTGCGGTGCCGGGTCATACCGCCGGGGCCGCGCATCCACTCGCGGCACAAGTCCACTAAAGCGCGCTGCTCCTCCAGGTCCAGCCATCCGGGAACGTGGACGGCACCCGGGGCGACCTCGACCCGGCCCGGGGAGAAGAGCGGTTCGTCCATAGCGAGCGGCCTCCTCAACCACCAAAACAAAATTGTGACGCATATCACTTCATTGCTGGGTGGCGTGGCGAATTCCACACCGCAGCGCAGAAAGGCCGGACCCCTCCACCGGAGGAGGAAGCACACGGCCCCGCTCGCCGCGCCGCGCACCGGCCCGCCACAGCCCGCATCCTTCCTGGTGGGCACGGGGACCGGTCCCGGAAACGTCGCGCAGCGCGGCCCCCGGCACCCTACTGCCCGCCACTGACGATCACGCCGCGGCGCCGGGCCGCTGTCCCGCACGCTGCTGCGGACCATCCCTCACGGAAGCGAATCCGCGCAGCTCCCATTACCACAGGGGCCGTATTAAGGTTGGGCATAGCGAGACTCGAGGCCGTCGGCCGTGGACTGTAGGAGGTGAGGCCAACCATGAGCCAACCTCCTAGTACCAACTAGTGCGGTGCCCCATTTCTCACGTTCCGCGCTGGTTCTCTCCAGCCCACACAGACTTCCGCTGTGATATCCGCCCCCGTCTCCGGAGGGCGTCGCAGGGCACGGCACTAGTTCCCTAGCCCTTTTCTCCAACTCTCTCTTTGTGGCGTGCGTCCCGTTTGCTGCGGTGGAGACGCACCCCACCGGTTGTCCCGAACCGTCGAACTCATCCGGGAGCTCCCATGTCGCAACGTCGTATGCGTTCGTGGCTGCCCAGCCTGCGTCCCGTTGCCTCGGTAAGCAAAGCGCACACCGACACGCCCGAATACGTCATGGACCCTCGAAGGGACCACGAAGCGACCACCCCGCCAGTCGAAGCCAGCGTCGTCGACGCCGCGATCTACATCGACGGCCGCCGCCAACCCTGCGAAGTCGAACTGGCCCGGCTGCGCGACCAGGTCGCCCAGCAGCCAGGAGCGATGGCCTGGCTGGGACTGCACCAGCCCTCCGAAGCCCAACTGCTCGCTCTTGCCGACCAGTTCGGTCTGCACGAGCTCGCCGTCGAAGACGCCATCGTCGCCCACCAGCGGCCCAAGCTCGAACGCTACGGCGACACCCTGTTCGTCGTGCTACGGGCAGCCCGCTACCTCGACACCACCGAAGAGGTGAGCTTCGGGGAGATCTACCTGTTCGTCGGCACCGACTTCGTCATCACCGTGCGCCACGGTCAGGCCCCCGACCTGTCCGCGGTACGCCGCCGTCTCGAAGACGACCCTGACCTGTTGAAGCTGGGCCCCGAAGCGGTGCTGTACGCGGTGATGGACGCGGTCGTCGACGGCTATGCACCGGTCATTGCCGGACTGCAGAACGACATCGACGAAATCGAAACCCAGGTGTTCAACCGGGACCCCCGGGTGTCCCGGCGCATCTACGAACTGTCCCGCGAAGTCATCGAATTCCAGCGGGCGGCCCGCCCTCTGCTGGGCATCCTCTCCGACCTGGAAGCCGGATTCGACAAGTACGGCACCAGCGAAGAACTCCAGCGCTACTTGCGTGACGTCGCCGACCACGCCACCACGGTCGCGGAACGGGTCGACGGTTTCCGTCAACTGCTCAACTCCATTCTCGCGGTCAACGCCACCCTGGTCAGCCAGGCCCAGAACGAGGAGATGAAACACCTCACCGAAGCCAGTTACGCCCAAAGTGAGGAAGTGAAGAAGATCTCCTCCTGGGCGGCTATCCTGTTCGCTCCTACCGTGGTCGGCGGTATCTACGGCATGAATTTCGACGTGATGCCGGAAACCCACTGGAAGTACGGCTACCCGATGGCGATCGGCCTGATGGTGGCGGTCAGCGTCGCCCTGTACGCGATCTTCAAACGCCGAGGCTGGCTATGAGGCCCGCCCTTGTCCCGGTGCGGCGACCCTACGCGCCGCACCGGGACAAGGGCGCCGTTTGCAGGAGAACACGGCTGAAGAGAGCGGCGGCAGCCGCGCTGCCCCTTCCCCTGGCCACGAACCCCAGGCGGGCTCCCGCAGCCCGGAGCTGCCGGCCCCGGCAAAGACTTTCCGGATGCGAGATAAGGGACTGGTCCGTTCCGCAATCCTCCCCTTGCCCTGCTGTGCTCTCCCGTCACTGAAACGGTCCGCAGGTAATGCGCCATTCCGCGAGTAACCATGGCGCAATAGGTGAGCAAAGCCTCGAAGGGGCGATCCTTGTCCTCCGAATAACAGGACCGAAAACCACCTCTGAAGAGCGTTAATGCAGAATTCTCCGGGCAGGAAGACGCCGCAGAAACGCAAGATAGCGGACGAAACAGACAAAATTCTGTGCTCGAGTGTGTGAAAGCCGCACATATTCCTTCAGTTTCGTGCTTCTTCCTGTGCACCGTCCTCCAGCCAGATACGATCATGGGGCACGGGGGGAGGGAATACGTTGTTACAAGGGAGGACGCGGCGGCGTGTCCGGACACACCCAGGAGTCTTTTCCGTGTGGTGAGGCGGTCGTATTCACCGTGCGCGGTGAGATCGACATTGCCAACGCCACTCAACTGTGCGCGGCACTGCTGCACGCCACCGACCGGTCCGAGTGCCAGTGTCTGATCGTTGACCTGTCCAAAGTCCAGTTCATCGACCTCAGCGGCGTGCGTGCGCTCTACGAGTGCTGCCGGGTACTGACATGGGAGGGGCGTCACATGGTGCTGGCCGAACCCTCGGCAGCAGCCCAACGGGTACTCACCGCGCTACGGATGGACCGGGACTTCGAGATCTACCCGATCGTGGAGGCGGCACTCGTCCATACCGCTCGACAGCGCTACGAAGAAGGGCCCATCACCGGGGTCTGCGGTTGTGACTGACCGCCGCTGGACCGGTGACGAGCAGCAAGCAGAAAAGAGAGATCCTCGCGGCGCGGCTCCCCGAACAGTGCCACCACTGTCGTGGCGGCCGCGCCGCCCCCACTCACGCTCGGGACAGTTCCAGCTCCAGCACGTGGGAAACGAGCTCCACCATGACCCGCTTGACCGATTCCCGTTCCCGTGCATCGCACAACAGAACCGGAACGTGCGGTTCCACGTCCAGGGCGATACGCACATCAGCGGGCATGTGGGTGCGCACCCCGTTGAAGCAGTTCACCGCCACGACAAACGGAATGTCGCGCTGCTCGAAGAAGTCGATGGTGTCGAAGCAGTCCTCCAAACGTCGGGTGTCAGCCAGCACAATGGCGCCGAGCGCCCCCTCGGCCAACTCCTCCCACATGAACGAGAAACGCTTCTGGCCGGGGGTGCCGAACATGTAGATCACGGTGCGCTCGTCCAAGGTGATACGACCGAAGTCCAGCGCCACGGTCGTCGTCGTCTTGGACTCCACCCCGTCCAGATCGTCCACGCCCACGCTTTCAGCGGTCATCACCTCCTCGGTGTGGAGCGACTCCACCTCGCTGAGCGCGGACACCAGGGTGGTTTTCCCAGCGCCGAACCCGCCGGCGACCAGGATCTTCAGCGCGTCGGGAACGGGCCCGACACTGTCGGACATGCAGAAGTCTCCTTTCACAGCGCACGGATGCGGTCGAGGACCGTTCGCAGAGTATGGACATCCGGTCGCCTACGCTGCCACTGCGATTCGTGCACCATGACGTATCCGCCATCAAGCAGGTCGGACAGCAGGATACGCAGCACACCAAGCGGCAGTTTGGTACGTGAGGCCAGCTCAGCTACTGAGACGGGTGCGGCGCACACCTCCAGGATCGCGTGGTGCTCCGGTTCCAGCTCGGCGGGCTGACCCACCTGCGGCACCGCCACCACCTGGGAGGTCATCGCGAAGTCCGAACGCGAAGGGCGGGTGCGTCCGCGAGTCAAGGAATACGGCCGAATAAGGCGGCCGCTGTCGTCAGGAGAGCTGGACATGGCGCTCACAGCCCTTCAGCGGACCGACCTTGCATGGGACGACGGTTGCGCGGCAGCGTGGACAGGTGCGGACCGACCTGGCGCACCAGTCGGTTGATCTCATAGGCGACCAACCCGACATCGCAGGAGGAGTCGGCCACCAAGGCCAGGCAGGCGCCGTGCCCGGCGGAGAGGACGAACAGGAAAACATTGTCCATCTCCACAACGGTCTGCCGGACCTCTGCCGCGCCCAACTGCTTGCTCGCACCTCGGGCCAGGCTGGAGAAGCCCGAAGCGATCGCGCTGATCCGCTCGGCGCGTTCCCGATCCATGCCGTCGGAAGCCGACAGCAGCAAGCCGTCTGCGGACAGCAGTACCGCCTCGCGGGCTCCCTCAGTGCGGGAAACCAGGTCGCTCAGCAGCCAGTTCAGTTCAGAGGAGGTGGAACGGGGCGTGGAAGTTGTCTGCTCGGTCATCGTGTCTCCCTGGTGGGGTAATCAGTGTTGCCTTCGGCGCGTCCACTCCGGGTGCCTCGCTGGAAGGCACTCATCATCTGCCGGATTTCCTCCAGCGATCGGTCAGGGTTGACGGGCCGGGAGATGGACGGTGCGGGCGCCTGCGGTGCTTGCTGGGAACGTCGCTGGGACCGTCTCCGGCGCGGCAAGCCCTTGTACGTGTCGGCCGTGTCCCCCGACGCGGCAGCTGGGAGCGGAGATCCAGGCTCGGTGGGCTGGGAGGATGCCAGCGCCGGCTCAGGTGCGCTGGGAGTGGAAGGCACCGAAGGAGGAGGTGCGGGGGCGGCCGGTGCGGGAGTGGCGGAGACCGCCGCGGAAGGCGCCTCCAGCTCCGCGGGGGCCGGCGCTGGCTTGGCTGCGACCGCGCGTGGGGCGGTCAGAGTCGTGTCGATAGCCTCGGGCGGGAACACAATGATCGCCTGGGTCCCGTTGTAGGGGGAGGGACGCAAGGTCACCTTGAGGTTGTGTCGCTGAGCGATGGTGGCCACCACGATAAGCCCCAGTTGGGAGTCCTCCCGCATGTCCGCGAGGTTGAACCGCTGGGAATTGCCGCTGAGCAGCTCGTTGGCCTGCTGGTACGCCTCAGGGAGCATGCCCAAGCCGCGGTCTTCGATCTCCAAAGCGTAGCTGCCGTGAGGCAGGGCCTCACCACGCACGGTCACCACAGTACTGGGCGGGGAGAACGAGGTGGCGTTCTCCAGCAGCTCCGCCAGCATCCGCACACTGTCGTTGGCGACCGAGCCTTTGATGTGCACCATGGGCATCGGCAGCAGCTTGATCCGCGAGTAGTCCTCGATCTCGCTGGAGGCGGCGCGCACGGCCTGGGCCAGCGACAGCGGTTCGCCTGCCTTGCGGGACGGGCGGTCGTCGGTGAGCAGCATCAGGTTCTCCGCGTTGCGCCGCATCTGGGTGCTCAGGTGGTCGATACGGAACAGCGACTCCAGCACCTTCGGGTCGGTTTCGGCCTGTTCCAGCGAGTCCAGGAGGCTGAGCTGGCGGTGGACCAGCGTCTGGGCGCGCCGCGCGATGTTGCGGAAGATGTTGCGCACACCTTCACGCAGCTTCGCCTCCTGGGTGGCTGACTCCACGGCCGCGCGTTGGGCCGTGTTGAACGCCTCGGTGACCTGGCCGAGCTCGTCGTTGATGTCCACCGGGATGGGGGGAGCGTCGGTGGCCACGTCCACTTTTTCTCCGGCGCGCAGCCGGGCAGTGATCTCCGGCAGGCGGCGGTGCGCGTAGTCCAGAGTGGCTTCGCGGAGCGTGCCAAGCCGGCGGTTGAGCCAGGTGACGGTCCGCGTGCTGAAGAACACGGACGCCACCACCACGGCCAGGGTGGCCACGCTGAACAGGGTGAGGAGGGCGGTGAGCTGCAGCGCTTCGGACCGGGCCTGCTCAGTCAGCGCCTCGATCTGGCTGTCCGTCACCTCACTCAAGGACTCGTCCAGCTTCGACCAGGCAGCGCTCCACTGCTCGATGTCGATCGGAGGGTCGCCCGAAATAGCGCCCGCCCGGATCACCTCGTTTTCCAGCGCTTGGATGGTGCGGAACTCTGCGCTTCCGATGACCTTGTCGTATCCGATCCGCTCTTGCCCAGAGAGTTCAGGGGCGATCTGCTCGTACAGGTAGCGCTGGGCGCCGACCGCGGCAGCGAAGTCGATATGGTCGGCGGTGTTGAACATCCCGGCGAGATTGCTGTAGGACAGCATTCCGTCTTCCTGGGAGAGCAGCTCGTCAGCACGGAGCAGTGCGGCGAGGCTGCGCATCTGGTGCGCCTGTTCCTCGGCGACCAGTTTCTCCTGAATGTCCCACAGCTGCAGGCCGGCTTCGATGGCCTCGTTGTAGGTGGAGGCCGCGCCTTCTCGCACCGGGGAGGAGGTGTCCAGGACTTCCCGGTGCATGGGAAGCACCTCCAGCGTGTCCAGGAAGCGTTCGATACGCTCGCGGGTCTCCTCCGGGAAGCTGGTGAGACCGGCGTCCTCGATTCCGGTGCGGAAGTTCTCGATGGCCGCGTCCGTGGCGGCCCGGTCCTCGCGGAGTGTGGACGTCAACGAGCCCTTGCGGTTCTTCTCTGACTGGGCCAGGTGCTCCATCGCGGCCTGGCGCTCCGCTTGCAAGGCGGAGATGACGTCCAGGGCGGGAAGGCCTGCCTGCTCCAGGAACGTGGTGCTTCGGTTGATAGAGAGCAGGGTGCCCACTGGTGTGACGGTGGCACCGATCCAGAGGATCAGCAGAGCGGTGCTCGGAATGAGGGCTAACGCGAGGAGTCGCACACGGATCGTTCCGCGCTGCTCCGCGGACAGATGGCGCAACCAGCGGAGGAAGGGACGGCGCTGCTCTTTGGTCATGGACTCGCTCTGAGTGCGGACGGGGGGATAGCTCTGTGGTGGGCAGACGGGAGGTGCGGTCCTGTCCGCCCGGGAAACGGAGAGTCCGTCTGGGTCTTTGAGCTAACCGCGATCGGTGGAATTAGGCAAGCCCAATTTGAGACACAGAGCACTACATACAGTGATCTGGGTCGCGGACTCTCTGTTGGACATGTTGCCGCGGAAAAATAGTTGGTGTTCTGGCTGTTCCGCCAGAGTTACCGTCAAGTTGTCACCAAGCCGTGCTCGTTAGTGCAGGCTTGGGTAAGGAAGAGGCACTGGGGGTGAGAGAGCCGCACGGACACCGCGCAAGGCGCGCAACCAGGGAGGGGGTATGCGGGCCACGGGAGAGCGTTCCACCCCGGCAGGGGTGGTGTGCGCTGCCGCGTTGAGTGTCCTGCTATGCGTCGTGGGATGCGGGCCCGAGCCGCCACCCGTGGACGGCTCGGAGTACGGGGCGGCAGCGGCCGCCACCACAGCCGCGGACCTGGGCGGAATGGCGGAGCTCATCACCGCAGCGCAGGCTGAAGGAGAGCTCAACATCGTCGCTGCCGCTTCGCCGGAGGCGGATCACCGCGAGCTGATCTCTGCTTTCGAAACCGCATACAACATCCGCGTCAACGTGGCCGCCCCGCACGCTTCAGACGAGGAGCAGATCGCGGCCGCGGTCCGCTATGCGGGAACCGACCGCGCCCCCGACGTCTTCATGGTGGGGCAGGACACGGCAGCGGCCCATGCCGCCGAGCATTTTGCGGAATACCGGGTGCGCACCTGGGAGGAGGTCCCAGCCGACAGCAGGGATCCGAAAGCCCGGTATGTCGGCGGGGCGGCTGCCCGCTTGTCGCTCGGGTTCGCCGCCGACACCGGACAAGCCCTCCGAACCGTGTCCGACCTGGGGGAAGGACAGGGGGAAGTGGCCTTGGCCGGCGACCCCCAAAAGGAAGAGGCTGCCCTGCTCGGAGTGGTGTTGACCGCACTCGCAGCCGGGGGTGGGCCCGCAGACCTCGCCCCTGGCGCGGCGCTGCTCGACGAACTGGACCGGGCCGGTCAGCTCCGGTGGGGCACTCCCCGCCGCGCTGATTTGGCCTCCGGGGCGACCACCGCGGTCATCGACTGGGAGCACGCCAACCTGCAGCGGGCAGCAGATCTGCGTGGCGTGCGCGAATGGGAGGTGGTCGTCCCCTCACCCACGGTCGGCGGACTGGTCTGCCAGGCGGTCAACCAGGAGGCCCCGCACCCGGCAGCGGCCCGGTTGTGGGTGGAATTCGTGCTCTCCGACGAAGGCCAGAACCTGCAGTTCCGCAACGCCTCCTACCCGGTGCGGTTTGCCGCGATGCACCAGGACGGCACGGTCGATACGGGGGAGCGGGCAGCGGGGGCCGCAGAACCCCCGCTGCTGTTGACCCCGCAGCAGGTGGCGCAGGCGCGTGACACGCTCCGCGCCTATGGGATCGGTCCCGGGGACGAGTGACTCCGGCGGCGGTGCGTGCCCGGGACCGCCGCCGGAGTAGTCAGACGTCGGTGCGGTGCAGCGTCCGCAAGGCCGCACCCCAGCAGAGGGCGAGCCAGCCCGTGAGGACCGCGAGCGCCGCCCACGGGTCCATGTGGAGCGGGGATTCTGCTGCGGTGGCGCCCACCACGTTGTCCCAGGCGCCGGTCGGCAGGTAGCGGAGCACGTGCCGCTGCACCGAGTCGGGAAGCAGCGTGCTGACCATCGGGGGGAGCAGCAGTGCCGCCAGGACGGCGGCGGTTGTGCCCGCCACACTGCGCAGCATGGTCCCCAGGCCCAAGGCGAGCAGGGGGAAGACCGGCAGGGTCACCCCCAAGGCCAGCGTGGTGCGCCACTGCTCAGCAAGGCTGACCGTGGGCATGGCGAAGGATTCGAGGATGGCCTGCGAGGCAGCGAAAGCAGCCGCCACGGTCACCGCCCCCACGGCGAGGACGGTGCCGACGAGGACCACGGTCTTGGCGAGCAGGACACGTCCGCGGCGCGGGTGGACGGCGAAGGTGAGCCTGAGCTGGCTGGGGTACTCCCGGGCCGAGAACTGGGCGGCGAGGACGACGAGCGGGATCACCCCGAACACTGGGCCGACGTGGGCGAGCGCGGCAGCCTGCTCGACCGGGTCCACTCCGGGAGGAAGGGCTTCGGTACCGGCTGCGCCGATACCCAACGCGGCGAGGGAGCTCAAGCCGACGCCGAGCAGCAGTGTGACCGCGAGGCAGACGTAGGTGGCGCGCACCGAGGTGAGCTTGGTCCACTCGGCGAGCACAGCTGCCCCTAGGCCAGGGGAGGCCGGGGGACGGGCAGGGCTGGAAACAGCAGTGGCGGATGCGGTCATGCCTGGCTCCTTTCCGAGGCGGGGATGCTGCCGGAACGGTGGGGTGTGGCGGCGGCAGTGAGTTCCATGAAGACCTCTTCCAGGCTGGTGTGCTGGGGGGTGAGTTCCCGCAATGCGATGCCGCAGCGCAGCGCGATCTCCCCGACGTGCGCGGCTTCCAGCCCGCTGACGAGGAGGGCGCCGTCCGCGGAGCGGACTTCGGCACCCGCGGAGACGAGTGCCGCGGTCAGAGGGGTGGTGTCCGAGGCGACCACCCGGATGCCGCCGGTGTAGCGGGCGGCTAGCTCAGCCATGCTCATGTCGGCGAGCAGCCGGCCGCGGCCGATGACGATCACGTGGTCTGCGACGGTTTGGATCTCGTGCATGAGGTGGCTGGAGACCAGCACCGTGCGGCCTTCGGCGGCTAGTTGGCTCAGCAGGCCGCGGAACCATCGGATGCCCTCGGGGTCGAGGCCGTTGACGGGTTCGTCGAACAGCAGCACGGCGGGATCGCCGCGGCACCCCGCCACCGGCAGTTCGACCAGTTCGCTGACCCGCATGCCGGTTGCGTAAAGCAGTTCGATCATCAGGCGGTTGCGGACCTTGTCGGCCTCGGTCCGGCCAAGCGTCGGGGCGGCGGTCAGCATCGCGTCGATCTCGGCCCGGTCCAGCGTTGTGGGCAACCGCTTGGCGCGGCCCGGACCGGCGATGCGAATGGCGGGGTCGTCGTCGCGCCAACCCTCTTCCAGGGCGAAGCGGCTGAATTGCCGGATCGAGGACAGTCGCCGTGCCCGAGTCGCCCGTGAAAAGCCCTGCGCGTCGCAATGGGTCAGATAA
>NZ_PITY01000027.1:0-71413 GCF_017577275.1 Thermobifida sp. | reverse complement strand
GTGATCAACACGGGCGGGGAGAAGGTCTACCCCGAAGAGGTGGAGGCCGTCCTCAAAACCCACCCGGATGTCGCCGACGCCATCGTGGTCGCCGCCCCCGACGAGCGGCTCGGCCAGCGGGTCAGCGCCGTCATCTCGCTGGCTGGAAACCGGCAGCCCAGCGACGCGGAGCTGCGCGACCACTGCCGCGAGCATCTCGCCGGGTTCAAGATCCCGCGCACCATCCGCATCGTCGACGAGGTCAAACGCACTGCCGCAGGCAAGCAGGACTACCGGTGGGCCTCCCGCATCGCGCGGGACGCGGGCCCTGTCCTCAGCCGCTGAGCTCTTCGGCTTTGCGTGTCGCTCCGCCGATCGTAATCCCCATAAACTTGGGTCGTTCCTGCCTGCCGGGCCACCGGTTCGTGCCCGAGCCACCGCACCAGGCAGTCTTTTGCGTTCACTTCCAGGCACCGGCCTTCATCTCGTACTTCACTGGGATACGGTCGGCCTCTCTTCCTCGACGAGAAGCAGGACATGGCAAAGTCACTCGGCACTCATCTCCTCAACGGCGTACGCGGCACCCTGATCGGAACCGCCGAAACCGTCCCCGGAATCAGCGGCGGTACTGTCGCCCTCATCACCGGTGTCTACGAGTCCCTCATCAACTCCGCGGGCCACGTCGTCACCGCGGTGCGACTGCTCGTCACCGACCTCCTCCGCGGAAAAGGCCTGGCGCGGGCCCGCGCCGAACTCACCCGCGCCGACTGGGGGACCGTCCTGGCCGTGCTCGTGGGCATGGTGCTCGCCGTGCTGGTCGCAGCCCGCGTCATCGCCCCGCTGGTTGAGCACAATCCGGCTGAATCGCACGCCTTGTTCTTCGGCTTGGTGCTGGCGTCCCTGTGGGTGCCCTACAGCAGTTCGGGTCGGCGCTGGCGAGTCGGTGACTACCTGCTCGCCCTGCTCATGGCCGCGGCCGCGTTCCTGTTCACCGGCGTCCCGTCCACGACCGTGGACCCGCACCCCCTCATCGTCATGGCCGCGGCCGCCTTCGCGGTCTGCGCGCTCGTCCTGCCCGGCATCTCCGGCTCGTTCATCCTGCTCACCGTCGGCCTGTACCTCCCGACGATGGAGGCGCTCAACAACCGCGACCTCGGCTACATCGCGACCTTTGCCCTAGGGGCGACCATCGGCCTGTCCCTGTTCGTCAAACTGCTGCAGTTCCTGCTGGACCGCTTCCACCACCTCACCCTGGTGGTGATGACCGGGCTGATGGCGGGATCCCTGCGGGCGCTGTGGCCGTGGCAGGACGACGACCGGACCCTGCTCGCCCCCAGCCAGGACAACCTCGTGCTCTGCATCGTGCTGGCGCTCATCGGCGCGGCCGCCGTGATCACCGTCATCGTGATCGAACACCGGATCAAGGCCCGCGCAGCGCACGACGCCTCCGTTGCCCCAGAAGTGCGTCCGCAGACGAACGACACGGTCGTGCAGTAGCCTGCCCGCCTGTCCTCTCTACCCCCGCTGTCCCCTTCCGCCAGAGATCAGGGAGCAGCGGGGGTTTGCGTGTATTGCTAGCCTTCGCTGTGGACGCGGGGTGCCACCCCCAGGGTGGCTGAGAGGACACCCGTGAACCTGATCTAGGTAGTACTAGCGGAGGGACGTCCAATTGATTCCCACCATCTTGTCTATTGCCGGCACTGACCCCAGCGGCGGAGCCGGTATCCAAGCCGACCTCAAAGCGTTCTCCGCGCTGGGCGGTTACGGCACTACCGTGATCACCGCGCTCGTCGCACAGACCACCACCGGGGTCAGCGAAGTCCACGACGTCCCTCCGGAGTTCGTGCGCAGCCAACTGGACACGCTGCTCACCGACGTGCGGGTGGACGCGGTCAAGATCGGCATGCTGTCCAGCACCGAGATCATCGAGGTCGTGGCTGCCGCGATCGACACCTACCGCCTGCCCAACGTGGTCGTCGACCCGGTGATGGTCGCCAAGAGCGGAGACCGGCTCCTCGCCGCTGACGCGGTGGAAGCCCTGCGCACCGTGCTGCTGCCGCGGGCCGACCTCATCACCCCTAACCTTCCGGAAGCTGCCGACCTGCTGGGCGAAGAGGAGGCCACCGACTTGGACCGCATGCGCGACCAGGCGGAGCGGCTGCTCGCCCTGGGACCGCGCCGCGTGCTCCTCAAGGGCGGCCACCTGTCCGGTCCTACCAGCACGGACCTGCTGCTGTCGGCGGACGGCGACGTGGAGACCCTGACCGCGGACCGGGTGAACACCACCAACACGCACGGGACCGGGTGCACGCTCTCCTCGGCGATCGCCACGCTGCGCCCGCAGCGTCCCACCTGGTCGCAGGCGGTCCGCGACGCTAAGGATTACCTCACCGAAGCGCTGCGCCACGCCGACAAGCTGGACATCGGCAAAGGCAAGGGCCCCGTCCACCATTTCCACGCGTGGTGGGGGAATTGACGCGCTCCCCGGCATGAATACCGGGGTTCAGCCTGTGCCGGGTGCACGGCACTAGTGTGGCTTCCTGTTGCTCACCGCCCTGCCCGCTGCAGGCGTTGCTCCTCTCCGCCCACGCACAGGCGCGGCGGGACGAGGCGAGAGCTTTCCCCCTCGTGGACTAGGCGAGAAAAGAACTGTCCGGATGCGGGTGCAGGCTCCGCATCCGGACATCTCACTGGCGCGGCAGTCCGCCCGGCGCGCACCCGGGCGTGCCGCGCCACCACCGCAGACTGTCGCGGCCGTGGGATAACGGAGCTGTATCCCACGGCCGCGGTTTTCTATGACGGGTAGCGATCCGTTACCGGGTGGGGGTGGGGGGATTGTCCCCTTGCGGGCTCCGTTCGGGCGGCTCCGCGGTGCCCGGGTCGGGCCCCTCCATCAGGTCAGGGTTGCGCCAGTGCGGGTTGGCGAAGTACTTCTTCGTCTCGGCCACCACGATCGGCGAGAGCAGGAGAAGCCCCAGCAGGTTGGGCAGGGCCATCAGACCGTTGGCCATGTCGCTGAACGTCCACACCGTGCTCAGCTCGGTGGTGGCGCCGACGAACACCACCAGGGTGAACACGATGCGGAACGGCACCACCGCTTTCCGGCCAGCCAGGTACTCCATGCAGCGCTCACCGTAGTAGCACCAGCCGACCAGGGTGGTGAAGGCGAAGAACACCACCGCGAGCGCCACGGTGTAGTTGCCGAGCGGCGCCAACGCGGGGGAGATCTTCCCCAAGCCCACGGCCATGCCCAGGGAGGTCATCAGGGAGCCGTCGTCCTTCTCCGCCTCGCTCCAGGCACCCGTGACGATGATGACCAGGCAGGTCATGCTCACCACGATGATGGTGTCGACGAAAGTCTGGGTCATCGACACGAGGGCCTGCCGCACCGGCTGCTTCGTCTTGGCGGCCGCCGCAGCGATACCACCGGTGCCCAGACCCGACTCATTGGAGAAGATGCCGCGGGCCACACCCTGCTGGATGGCGAACAGCAGCGCCGAGCCGAGCAGACCGCCCGTGGCCGCCTCGCCGGTGAACGCCTCCCGGAAGATGAGAGCGAACGCCGCCGGAAGCTCGGTGACGTGCACGATGAGGACGGTTACCGCGATGAGGACGTAGGCGACGATCATGATGGGCACCACACCGGCGGCGAACCGGCCGATGCTCTTGATGCCGCCCAGCACCACCGCGGCCACGACGAGGACCATGGCCGCACCGGTGAGCCAGGTGGGGATCGACCAGACGTTCTCCAACTGGGCGGCCACCGTGTTGGCCTGGGTCATGTTGCCGATACCGAACGCGGCAATCGCGCCGAACAGGGCGAAGAGGAAGCCGAGGACGAGACCGAAGCCGCCGCCGACCCCGTAGCGCAGGTAGAACATGGGGCCACCGCTTTGCTCGCCTTTGGCGTCCCTGCGGCGGTACTTCACACCCAGCAGCGCTTCGCTGTACTTGGTGGCCATGCCCAGCAGGCCGGTCACCCACATCCAGAACAGTGCGCCGGGGCCGCCGTAGCCGATGGCGAGCGCCGCGCCAGCGATGTTGCCCACACCCACGGTGGCGGCCAGCGCGGTGCTGAGAGCCTGGTAGTGGGAGATGTCGCCTTCGCCGCTCTGCTCCTTGCGGCGCACAAAAGCGAGCCACAGCGCGTGGCCGAGCAGCCGGAATTGCAGTCCGCCGAGCCGGATAGTCAGGAAGATTCCCGTGACGAACAGGAGCGGGACCAGAACGAACGGTCCCCAAATAACGTCGTTGACCTCAGAGAGAATTGATCGCACTTCTTCCACACTTACACCCGCTTTCCGGATGGCCACGGAAATCCCCGCATCCTCCCCGTCATGCAGGGTGACCGTACGCGGTGGCTGGCGGCCAGAGAACGCGGCATCTCCGTGCGGTTATTTGGTTTTGCGAAACTGTAACTTCGCCAGCATGATTCGTCCCCTTCGTACGGATTGTGTCATCGATCACTGATTAATTCTTTATTTATTTGTTTTCTTCGTTTGCGCCAGAGCGAGCTCGCTCAGCAGGCGGGCGGTGCGCTGCGGATCAGCGCCCCGGCCCACCGCGATACCCAGCAGATAAGCGGTGAGGGGAGCTGCGGGGCGGGCCACGGAATGTGCTGCGTCCCGGGCCAAGTCCAGGATGAGGTTCACGTCGTCGGTGTCGATCTCCTCCGAGAGTTCGAGTTCTGCGCAGACCAGTCGGGCCCACTCGACGAGTGTCACGGTTTCTCCTCTCCACCTCGGGCGCTGCAGTCCACCATCATCGCGGCACAAGACCGGCTGCTGCTCCGGTTTTCCGTCATTCCCCGGGCTTCCAGTTGTCGCGCCCTTTGTGTCGACACCGACCCATCCTTCTCGATACCGGGGCAGCAGAGGAATACCGGGACCACGGAATGGACATCCGGGATGCCTCACCGACAGCAGAAAAGCCGCGACGGCCCGCTGGTCCGGCGGAATCGGGGGTACTGCGGGCAAGCCAGCCCGCCTCCGGAGGACGTCAGTGGCGGGAAGTTCGCGGGGCAGCGGGCACCTACCGGTGCCGCTCCGCGCCGAACTCCCCTGCTCCGGAGAGTCTCAAACCCCCATTGCCCGACCAGCGGGCCGTCGCGGCGGCAAAGAGCGTTACGCTGAGCCCTATGGCGCGGGGCGGGACCGTCTCCCTTCCGCTTCCGGTCAACCCTCCCCGCGCCACAGGCCCGTGGTCTTTGTCCTGGTTCAGCTTGCCATCGCAGGCACCGCGACAGCGGGCTGCTCCTGGCGCACCTCGTCGAGCACCTCGCTGATCCGGTCAAGGTGGGCCCGGATCCACGGCAGCGCAGTGGGGTCCTCTGCCGCCAGGGCGCTGTACCGCTGCGCCTCGCTCTCCCCGTACAGCAGGCTGGTTGCCACCCGCACCCGCAGCGCGTGCGTGCTCTCCCCGAACTCCACGGCGGGCAGCACCCCCATCCCGTAGCGGTCCAGTAGCATGCGGGTCAGTTCCGGGCCGGTCGTCACCCCGTGCGCCTCGCCCAGCCATTCCCGCCAGACGCCGAAGTCCGGGTACAGGTAGAACGCGGCCTGGGGGGCGATGACCGGCACTCCGGCGGCACGGAACCGCTCGGCGACCGCGCGGGCCACCAGGCCGTGCAAGCGGCGGCTGCGGGCGACCAGGTCGACGATCTCGGCGGGCTCTTGGAAAGCGTAGGCGGCGGCTCGCTGGACCGGCCCGGAAGGGCTCGACCAGATCTCGCTGGCGATCCCCAGCAAAGCAGCGTGGATATGGCGGCCCGTGTCGCTGTCTGGCAGGCGGGCTACCCCGATCCGCCAGCCGCCCAGGGCCAGGTTCTTGCTCAGCCCGGTGGTGATGACGGTGCGCTCGGGCGCGAACTCGGCCGGGCTGTGCACCACCGTGGTCGGGTCGTGCACCAGGTCGCGGTAGATCTCGTCGGAGATGATGACGAGGTCCAGCTCTTGGGCCACCTCGGTGAGCCGGCGCACGGTGCCGCGGGACGCCACGGTGCCCGTGGGGTTGTCCGGGCAGGTGGTGATGACCGCGCGGATGTCCCGGCCCGCAGCCCGGGCCTCGGTGACCGCCTGGGCCAGCGCATCCGGCTCAGGGACCCCGCCCTGTGCCGGAGCGGTCGGCACGAAGAGCGGCTGCCCGCCTGACAGGTGGCTCTGCGCCGCGTAGCTCACCCAGCTCGGGGCGGCGATCGCGACATCCCCGCCGATAGCGAGCAGCAGCGCATACAGCAAGGGCTTGCTGCCCGGCCCGGCGACGACCAGGTCCGGGTCAGTGGGCAGGCCGCGGCGCTCCCAGTAGCCTGCGGCGGCCTCCCGCAGCTCACGGATCCCCGCGACCGGCCCGTAGCCGTTCTGGTCACCCCCCGTCGACAGGGCGTCGCGCATCACGGGGTGGACGGGGAGTCCCGCTTCTCCAAAACCCAGCGGTAAGACGGGAAGTCCTTGGCTCCGACGGCGGGCGAGTGCCTCGTTGACGGCGAGCGTGGCAGAAACGGCTACGGACATGGAGATCCAGCTCCAATACGTTGATGACCAGCGGAACAGCCCGGAAAAGGGCTCGACGGGGACCCCGATTCCCCACCCTGCCTCGCCTCATCCATCAGCGCAAGCGAGTCTTTTCGATGGATAGCGTAAGCTCAACTTATGCTCGATCTGCGTCGACTCCACATCCTCCACGAATTCGCGGTGCACGGCACGATCGCGGCCACCGCCAACGCCCTCGGCTACACTCCGTCCGCGATCTCCCAGCAGTTGGCGGCCCTGGAACGCGAAGTCGGCACCCAGCTTCTGGACCGCACCGCGCGCAGCGCAGAACTCACGGACGCCGGACGGCTGCTGCTCGGCCACGCCGAGCAGATCCTGGCAATGGTGGAAGCAGCCGAATCCGTGCTGGCCGCGCAGACCGGGGCGCCCCAAGGACGGGTCACCCTCACCGCGTTCCCCACCGCGGCCGTGGCTTTCGCCCCGTCCCTAGCGCGGGAGCTGCGCACCTACGAAGGCCTGCAACTGGTGCTGCGGCAGACCACCCACGGCAGTGGCGCCCGTCAAGTGCAGACCGCTGAAGTCGACATCTCCCTTGTCGACCACTGGTCGGAACGCGCCCCGGACGATGCCGCGGGAACCTTGCGCTACTTCCTGCTGCTGCACGACCCGCTCGTCCTCGCGGTGCCGGAAGGGCACCGCCTGGCTGATCCGTCCATCCCGGTCGACTTCGCCGAGCTCCTCGACGAGTCCTGGGTGACGGCCCCGGTCGGCGAGCCGTCGCGCAGCGCGATCGACCGGCTGCTCGGCGACGTCGGCGGCTCACCCGGTGCGGTCTGGGAGTTCGAAGGCATCGGCACGATCATGAGCCTGGTCGCCCGCGGGCTCGGTATCGCCGCGGTGCCCGCGCTCGCTTTCAGCTCCTCCTACCCCGGGCTGGTGCACCGCCGGATTCCCAACGCCCCCGTGCGGCGGATCTACGCGCTCGCCCGCGCCACCAGCGTGCCGCGGCCCGCGATCGACGTCACCCTGCGTGCCCTGCGGAAAGCCGCGCAAGACATCATCAACGTCCTCAACACCGAGCGCGGGGAAGCCCTGGTGTACTGAACCACGCCAGTGCAGGCGCCACTACTCTGCCTGCCATGAACCGGTTCTTCGCCGCGGCGGTGGTGTTCTGCTCCTCGGCCGTGGTCTTAGTCCTGGAAGTCACGGTCATCCGCCTGGTGGCACCCTATGCCGGTGACACCCTCGAAACCTACACAGCGGCGATCGGGGTCACCCTCGCCGCGATCGCGCTCGGTGCGCGGCTCGGCGGGGCCGCAGCGGACCGGCGTCCGCACCGTCCCCTGCTCGCGGTCCTGCTCCTCCTCGGCGGCGGCACCACACTGCTCGCCCGGCCGGTTGTGCTGCTGCTCGGCCCGCTCTGCGCCGGGGCCGGGCCGTTCACCGCGCTCCTGCTGGTGGGCTGCGGGATCGCTGTCCCCGTCGCCCTGCTGTCCGCGGTCCCCCCGGTCGTAGTGAAAACCCAGTTGGCGGACGCGGCACGAAGCGGCAGTGTGGTAGGCCGGCTGAGCGCCTGGGGCACTGCGGGGGCGCTCGCGGGCACAGTCCTCACCGGTTACGTCCTCGTCGCGCTGTTTCCGGTGTCTACGATTCTGCTGCTCAGCGGCGGCGCGACAGTAGCGGGAGGACTGCTGTTCGCGGTCCGCGGCGCACTCTTCTCCCGGACGGGCAGGCCGCGGAACGTCCTCGTCCTGCTCGGTATCTGCCTGATCAGCGGGACTCTGCTCGTCAGCGTACCCTCCCCCTGTACGGCGGAGACCGCCTACTACTGCGCCCGCGTGACAGCGGACCCGCACCGCCCGCACGGCCGAGTGCTGTACTTGGACGACCTGCGCCACAGCTACGTCGACCTGGCCGACCCCACCCACCTGGAGTTCGGCTACACGCAGTGGTTCGGCGCCGCGGTGGACACCCAGCTCCCCGCGGGCCCGGTGGACAGCCTGCATGTGGGCGGCGGTGCCTCCACCATGCCGCGCTGGCTGGCCGCGGTCCGTCCCGGGTCGACCAGCCTGGTCCTGGAGATCGATCCGGCCGTGGCAGAACTGGCCCGCACAGAACTAGGGCTGCGCACCGGCGCAGACCTGGCCGTCGTCACAGGCGATGCCCGCACCTCGATCGTGGCACTCCCCTCCCGCAGCTACGACCTGGTCCTCGGGGACGCGTTCAGCGGACTGAGCGTGCCCTGGCATCTCACCACCCTCGAGTTCGCCGAGCAGGTGCACCGGGTGCTCCGCCCCAGCGGGTGGTACGCCGTCAACGTCATCGACCGGGGAGACCGCGACTTCCTCGCCGCCCAAGCCGCCACCCTCAGCCAAGTCTTCTCCCACCTCGTATTGATCGTGGAACACGGCACGTGGGGCTCTCCCGCCGGCGGCAACCACGTGCTCCTCGCCAGCGACACGCCCTTCGACACCGACGCGCTGGCGGCGGCCTTGGCAGACACCCCCGTGCCGGGAAGCCTGGTCGCCCCGGGGCACCTTGCCCGCCTCAGCTCCCGAGGCCCGGTCCTCACCGACGACTACGCCCCCGTGGACCAGTTGCTCACGCCTTACCTGTAGGCGGACGGCCACGGAATTTGGCCAATATTTCCGTTCCGGAACCCTCCCTCTTCTTCTCCGCCACCCGAACACCGGATATCTGTGAGCGCAAGGGGCGTAAACCCCCAGAGCGGGGTAGGGCTGCCACTACGCCGAAGTGAGGTGTTCTCCCTATCGCCGGGGGAACACCACCGCTCGTAGCGTGGAGGCCACGCAACCCTGTGATCGCAAAACCCGGGGGAGGACTGCCGTGACCGACATCGCGGACACCTGGGCCACTGCGGGGAAGGATCCCGGGTGATCTGGGCTGTTGTTCTCGCGCTGGTGGGGGCGTTCTGCCTGGCCCTGGGCTCTGCCCTGCAGGAGCGCGATGCGATCCGCGCTCCGGGCGGCAGCGTGGCCCGGATCAGTTTCCTATGGCACCTGGTGCGCCGTCCCCGCTGGCTTCTCGGGGCGCTGGCCGCAGCGGTCGGGGTCGGCCTGCATCTCGCGGCGTTGAGCGCGGCCCCGTTGACCATCATCCAGCCGATCGGCGTCTCCGGACTGCTGTTCGCCATCGTGCTGTCCGCACTGTTCAGCCGACAGCGGGTACGGGCAAGCCAGCTCCTGGCCGGAGTGGCTGTCATGGTCGGGCTGGTCGGGATCATCACGCTGTTCCCGCACGGCGCGGACTCCCCCATGCTGCCCCTCTCCGCCGCTGTGACGCTGGCGAGCGGAGTCGTCGCCGCGGGCGGCGTGGGATACCTCGTCGCGCCCTGGCTGCCCGCGGGGGCACGCGCCATCCTGCTGGCGGCTTTCGGGGGTGCCGCGCTCGGCACGACCTCGGCTCTGGCCCGCGTCATCGCCGTGCAGGCCGTCGCCGACCTCGCCGCGGTCTTCAGCTGGCTCACCGTGCTGGCCGGGGCCGTCGCGGTCTTCGGTGGACTCCTGCAGCAGAACGCCTACCGGACCGGGCACTTTGCCGCAGCCTACGCCACGCTCCTCGTCGTCGACCCGGTCGTCGGCGCGGGAATCGGCGTGCTGGTGCTTGGCGAGCACGTGCCCACCGGTCCGCTGGAACAGGCGCTCGCCGCAGGCGCGGCACTGCTAGCGATCGCCGGAACCACCGTGCTGGCCCGCGCCAAGCACCGCAATCCGGAAGCGGCACACCCCGGCACCGCTTCGTCTCCCAGCAACGTTGTTCGCACCACGCCAGGAGATTCGCCATGACATCCACGCACCAGGCTGCCCACCGCACCGGCAGTACTATGCGGCTGCGCATTCTCATCGCCACCGACACTTATCCCCCGGATGTCAACGGGGCGTCGTACTTCACCTACCGGCTGGCTACCGGACTGGCGGAGCGCGGCCACGACGTGCACGTGGTGTGCGCCTCGGCGTCCGGGCCGCCTCGGGTCGAGGTGCAGGACGGAGTGGTGCTGCACCGGATGCGCTCAGTTCCGGTGCTGGTCCATCCCACGATGCGCACCGCGCTGCCGCTCGGACTCACCGGTCACATCGCCCGGATCGTTGACCGGCTCGCCCCGCACGTCGTGCACGTGCAAAGCCACTTCACGATCAGCCGCACAGCGCTGCGCTGCGGCCGGATGGCTGGCGTGCCCGTGGTGCTGACCAACCACTTCATGCCAGACAACCTGTTCGCACACGCCCACATCCCGCCCCGCCTGCACGGGGTCGTGGGCTCCCTGGCCTGGCAGGACATGATCCGGGTGGCGCGGACCGCCGACTATGTCACCACGCCCACGCAGCGGGCCGCGGAACTCTTGGCAAGCAAAGGGTTCACCCGCACGGTGGAGGCGGTGTCCTGCGGTATCGACCTGGACCGGTTCCGGCCGCGGCCGCAGGACCGCGCCCAGGCCCGAGCCCATTTCGGACTCCCCGACCGGGAGACCATGGTGTTTGTGGGCCGACTGGACGAAGAGAAGCGGATCGACGAATCTATCCGGGCCCTGCCTGTCCTGCTGCGCCACCGTGATGTGCAGTTGGTCCTCGCGGGCACTGGTCAGCGCCGTGAAGAGCTTGAACGGCTGGCCCGTTCCCTCGGCGTGGCGGAGCGGGTCCACTTCCTCGGTTTCGTCCCGGACGACGACCTGCCACTCGTCTACGTGGCCGCGGACCTGTTCGTGATCGGCAGCGTGGCCGAACTGCAGAGCATCGCCACGCTGGAGGCCATGTCGACCGGGCTGCCGGTGGTCGCGGCCGACGCGTTGGCCCTCCCCCATCTTGTACGCCCCGGCCGCAACGGCTACCTGTATCCGCCGGGGGATGTCGCGCAGCTGGCCCAGAGGCTGCTGGACGTCCTCGAGTCGCCGGACCGCCGTACCGCCATGGGCAGGGCAAGCCGGGACATCGCCCAAACCCACGACCACCACCGTTCGCTGGATCGTTTCGAACAGATCTACACGGAGGTCCGTCCTCGCTCCTGGACACTGTCGCGGTCTGCTTCTCCGGCAGCGCGGCAGCGGGATACCACGGTTGCCGCGTAACCTTCAGCACTCCGGTGGGGCTTTTCCGCACTCTTTGCCACGCAGCCCGTTGCATGCCCCGTGGAGGCGGTTAGCCACCCACACGTGTGGTTCGTCAGGAAAAGTCGCATTCGGCGGGACGGCACGGTAGACGAGCTGCTTGCTGAGATCAGCCGCGCCGAACTCCAGGTCGAGACCTGCAACCGTGCGTTGGAGGTCCGGGCGCGCGAGCACGCTGATCTGCAGTCGCGGCTGATGCGGATGGAAGCCGAACTCGCCGAACTACGCCAAGCCCGTATCGAGGCGTATTCACGCTGGTGGGAGACACGGGAGAGCCGGGACCGCGCACTCCACGTCGCTCGTCGGCTCCGGCGGAGACTGAACCGGATGCGTCACCGGAGCGCAGACGCCTCCCCGGCCATGGACGTGGCGGACCTGCCGTCAGGGCCTGTCGTCCTGAACCGGGAGCGGGAACAGGGGGCGTGAAGCGGGGATGCGGCCAGGGGCAGCGGATTGGCCCCTGTCGTGAAGGGAAAACCGCGGTCGCGCCAGGCGATGACGTGTCGGGCCAGCGCGCACAACTGGTCTCCGGTCGGTCCGGGCTGCTCCGGGGAGAACACGACGGAAGGGTGGTGGCGCAGCGCGCAGCTTTCGTGGAAGTGGCCGGTTTCGGCCAGCGCGTAGCCGGCGGAGTAGCCGGCCAGCATGCCGGTGTCGAGTGCGGTCAGCAGCGCGTCCCGGTCTACCAGGTCCGGGCTGGCCAGGTTGATGAGGATGGCACCGGGCCGCATGCGGGGCAGGGTGTGCGCACCGATGAGGCTGCGGGTTGCAGGAGTCGCCGGCAGGTGGAGGGAGACGATGTCGGCCGTGGCGAGCAGCTCGTAGAGGTCGGTTTGGACAACGCCGTGAGGCCAGCGGCACCACTGCGCTCCGGTGCCGACCACGCGGCGGAACAGAGGCAGGGCGAGGTTGGCGAACTCGGTGGCCGCCGATTCCATGCCGATGAGCCCCAGGGTGAGGTCGCAGGCGCGCGGTGCGGGACGGAAACAGGTGAGGCGTTCCGCGGCGATCCTGCGGAGCTGCGCCAGCGCCATGCTGAGGGCCCGGGCAGCGGCCTGGGCGGCGCTCTCCCGGCGCGGGGGCAGGCAGACCCAGAGTCCACGGCGTTCCGCCTCAGCGACGTCGATCCCCGAGCCGTGCGGGTCGGTGGTGAGGATCAGGCGCAGGGTGGGGAGCGCGTCTAACAGCGCGGCGTCGACCCGAGTGTGGTGGACGATGAGGGCGACCGCCCCCACGGCTTCAGCGGCGACACGTTCGGGGTCCCGGGTTTCCAGGACCCGGGTCCGGAAGCCGGCTTCGGCGAGGAGTCGCACCGCGGGTCCCGGATCGTGGGCTCCGGTATCCGTGATGACGACGGAGGGAGTGGTCACGGCCACCTCCACTGGGCAACGGGACCAAAGAACGGTCAATATTCAAAAAATTACCTTTTGCTGCCCAGGGGTACTAGCGTGCCCTCCGGTTTTCCGCGGCACCCGTTGCGCGTGCCGTAGTGGCTCTGCCGGGCTGCGGCACGCTTAGCCGCAGACTTGATGTCCCCTTCACCCCAGAAACGCCGGACCCCCGCCTGCTCTCCGTGACGTTTCGACACCGTCTGCGGCCCTGCTGCCGTTCAAATCACGGCGGTACGGGCCCGGTGGTCACGGATCGGCGCCTCTTTTCCTGCCACACCTTTCAAATCGCTCCCCCTTCCCCCACCACAGCGAACACTCTTAGCAACCGTTCCATTGCCTTCCGTGAGAATTTAGGGGTCGGCGGTGTCTCCCATCTCCCAGACGCCCCCTTTCCTGTTGTCACCCAGTTTTCCGCTACAGCCAATCAGCGAAAGGTGCACAATGCGTCAACTCCACAGCCGGTGGAGCCTGTTTGCGGGTGCGGTTGCCGCCTCCGTAGCGGCGCTCAGCTTCCCCGCTTTAGCGGCGACCACCGACACCGAGGTTCTGGCTGCCCCGGCCATCCACCAGAGCCCCACAGCGGTCTACCTGATCGACGGCTACGAGGTGACCTACCTGCCGTCTGAACTCGCCAACTACTCTTCCCGCTGGGAGAGCTCCCGCAAAAACGAGGAGCGATCCTCCAGCGTCACGTGGGTCAACAACGACACGGTCTACGGGTCGGTCCACGTACGCCGCCCCGCCAAGCCCCTCACCCTGGCCGAGGTCCGCGACACCTACTACAGCGAGCTCACGGCGCTGCGCTGGACCACGGTCAACGGGCAGCCGGCATACCTCTCCGCCGCTGACGGCACGGTGTTCTGGGTGGACGGCCAGGATGTGATCCTCTCCGTGTTCCTGCACCCCGCGCGGTGGTCCACCGACGAACTCTTGCGGGTCGCGCGAGGAATCCGACCGCGCGAGGACGCGGAGTCCAACCTGTCCGTTCGCCACGAAGCCCGAGAGTCGGTGGCTGACTTTGTTCCGGGCTCCGCGGCGGAACGTTCCTGGCTTATGGCCTCGGCCAGCACCGCAGAGCCTGATGCCGCGCAGGAGTCCGAGGAGGGACAGCCGCGCCTTCTCCCTGCACCTGCCGACGCCCCGCTCTACCCTTCCTCCTTCGCGAACTCCCCAGAGGTGGAATTCCTCACCTGCCTGAGTGAGGAGGCGGGAAAGTCCTCTGAAGAGTTCCCCACCGAGGGCAAGGTCAGCGGCCCCTGGGGGAGTGCAAGCTGGAACTCCGGGCTGTGGGCGCTGGTGCCCACACCCGCCAACCAGGCCGCCGTCGCGCAGTGCGCCGGGCTAGCCGAAGACTCCTCGGACTCTGGTCAGCAGCGGGAGTTCGGTTCGGCCCCGGCATCTCCTTCCCCCGCTGCTTCGGAGAATTCTGTCGACCGCGCCAGCGTCGACGCAGGCCAGTCCGCTAAGGAGGGCTTGCCAGTCGTGAGCTCCTTGCTGCCGCTGGTGCTCTCCTCCTGAACCTTGCGGGACCGTATCGCTGCGGGCAGGCCAGTGCGCCTGTCCGCAGCCGTGTCGTGTTCAGGCCGTCCAGCCTGCCCCTGCCGCGGGCGGGGTGACCAGGCCGAGCTGTTCGGCCTCCACCACCGGGTCCCGGGTGCTGCGTGCTCCATATCCGCGGAACAGTTCCCGGATGCGGAGCGCAGTCTCCTCACCGATGGCGTAGATCCGCTCGAGTAGGCGTTGCAGATCGGTGATGACCAGGGCGCGGAGCACTTTGTTGGGGCCGCCGCCGTGTGCGGCCACCGCGGCACCAGCGAGCAGGTTGAGGTAGCCGAGGTGGGCGAACCCGCTGAGCGGGTCGGTGTGTCGGACCGCGTGGTGCGGGCCGGCGCTCAACCGGAACGGAACATCGTGGTCGAAGCATCTGACGAGGAACTCGGCCACCTCTTCGGGACGCGGGAAGTCGTCCTCGGTTGCGCCACTGCAGCGGAGCCGCGCCCCCGCATGGGGCACTCCGGCTAGTCCAGCGATGCTGTCCAGCCCTTCCCTGCTCCGGTCGAACTCGATGAAGATCGGCCGGACGTGGGCTGCCTCTCCACCCGTGCGGGCCCTGCGGCCCCAGAGCCGTCGCCTGCCCGCCGTGGGGAAGGTCATCGCGCGCAGATAGCGGACGGTTTTGCCTACTTCGGACCAGGAGGCGCGGATCTCGTAGTGGGTGATGTGCACCCGCGGATCGACCGGGGCTGCGTGGGCGATCTCCTCCACCTGTTCTTCGACCAGTCCCACGGCGATCTGTTCGTCAGCGCCGAGGTGAGCATACAGCTCGGGGAGCGCTTTTCTGGGGCACAGCAGCCGCCCGGTGTGCATGGGGTGCCCGACGGTCCGATCCGCCCGGTACCTCTCCACGGCCTGGCGCATCGGCAGGGGCGCGGGCGGGAACAGGCCGCCGTCGTCGATGAGGCCGTGCAGGAGGATTGCGAGCGCCTTGCTGTTCCCGCGGGGCACGGCGGGAGCGCGGTGCGGGTGGTCCTCCCGGGCCCCGCTCTTCGTGTCTGCTGCCGCGGCAGGCGTCTGGGGTCCCCGCTCCGTTGGAGACATCCGGTCATCCTCCCTGCCTCGTCGATATCCCCGCACCGGAAAACCCCATTTTTCTATAAAAGTAGCAATGGTGATCTTGAGTCGCTTCTAATGCGCTTCTACGCGGTTACGGACGGAAACTGCCGGGATACCGCTTTCCCTTCTACCAGCTCGGGCGTCCGCAGCCCGGTGCTGCGCGGCCTGTCTCGGTTCACTCGGAGAAATTCCCGAGTATTGCCTGTGGGACACTACGGTTTCCGCTATTTTGGGATTGGTGACGGCGTTCTGTGACGCTCTTGCCAAAAGGTGATGCGCACCTTATGTTTGCGCTTGGCCTGAGCGTCACGAGCACTGTCCACACCGAAGACCACAACCAGCCAACCGCATACTTCGCAGGGACGACCTCATTGGACGCCCCCTCCCCGATGAGAGTTCCCTGCCTCCCCTCCTGCCGAGCCAGCCTTCCCCTCCCGGTTGCCTTCGGCAGGAGGACGAAGGGGACCATGCCGGCGCGGCGTGGTCCCCTTCCCCGTTTCTTGTTCGCGTCTCTTCCCGCTACTCAGCCACGTGGACGCGGACCACTCCGGCCATCTTGTCCAAACGGACGTCGGTGATCTTGACAACGTCGCCGGTCCGCGGCGCCTCCAGCATCTTCCCGTTCCCCAAGTAGATCGCTACGTGGGAGATGTAGTCGGGAGCTGTCGGGTCAGTGCGCCAAAAGAGCAGGTCACCGCGGCGGGCCTCGGAGTAGTCGAGGTGCTCACCCGTCCACCACTGGTCGTGGGTGACGCGGGGGATCTCCACCCCTGCCTGGCGGAAAGCCCACTGCACCAGGCCAGAGCAGTCAAAACCCTTCCCCGGAGTGGTGCCGCCCCACACGTAGGGCACACCCAACTGACTCTCGGCCGCAGCGATCATCCTCTCGATGACCTCTTCGCTGACCGGGACCCCTTCCGCGTCGTACCTCCGCGGTCCGGGATCCTCCTCAGCCAGCACCTGCAGGCTGATGTCCGGGCCGAGGACCTTCCTCAAATCCTCGCGGAGCTGCCACAAGTCTGCGCCGGGGGCCGATACGATCAGCCCGTTCCCCCGAGGGAATCCCAGTTCCGCGGCAGAGGCACGGGAGATGAGCGCGTCGATCCCAGCCACCCCCGAGGTGGCGTGGGTCCACACTTCCTTGTCCACCGTCCCCTGCGCACCGGCCATGGCCACCGTGCTGCCCAGTTTCAGGTCCCGCTGGGTGCCCGCGTCGTTGGAAAGCGCGATCCGCCCTTCAGCGATGCCCTGCCAGATCTCGTCGGACTTGGCGGAAGGGAGCGGAGCATAGTTGCGGAAAGTGGAGGGGTTCACGCCCAGTACGGACATGGTCACGCCGTCGACCTTGATCCGTGCGGCATCCACCACTTCGACAGACCGTACCCCGTCGATCTCTCGAACCTTGTCGATGAGTTCGCGGTCCAGAGACACAGCGGAGACCGCGAAGTACTCCCGAGAGCGCGGTTCGTCGAACGGCGCGACCCGGATCGTGCGCTCGAGCCGGTCCGCGTCGGCGACAGGAGGGGAAGGATAGGTGCCGGATCCCGAAGGAGTGGCTGCTCGGGGGGAGAACGGAGCGGTGACGGGGGGCCGGTCCGCCACATCAGGATGAGGCTCAGCCCATGCAGGGGAGCTCAAAGCACCGAGAGCTGCGACGAACACCGCGGTGGTGCTCGTACCAGCCATCAGCCGTCGCCGTGCCGACACACTTGTGCCTTTCGGATATACGGGTTGTGTCTGTTGTTCCGTACCAGGATGCGGGCAGAAGGAAATCGTTTCAAGCCATCACAACAAACGGTATGTAAACGACACATCTCGCAGAGTCAACGAAGGGGATTTCCGGGCCGCTCACCCGGAGCCCTGGGCGACCTCGTTGACGAGCGGCTCGCCTGCTGCCCAGCGCTGCAGTTGCTCATCGACGAACCTCCGGGCACGGGGGTAGAAGGCAGCGGATCCCCCCGCCACGTGCGGGGTGATGAGCACGCCCGGAGCGTCCCACAGCGGGTGGTCGGGCGGGAGCGGTTCCGGGTCGGTGACATCCAACGCGGCACGGATCCGCCCGCGCTCGGCCAGCAGCGCCTCAGTGTCGACCACCGGGCCGCGGCCCACGTTCACCACGAGAGCGTCGTCCGGCAGCGCCGCGAGTTCAGCGGCACCGATCAGTCCTTCGGTCTCCGGGGTGCACGGGGTGACCACCACCACGATGTCCGTGGTGGGCAGGAGACGGTGGAGCTCGTCGACACCGTGCACCTGCTCGGCGGGACGGGCCCGCCGCGCCAACCGCACCACGGTCACTCCGAAAGGCCGCAGCCGCTCCTCGATGGCCGCGCCGATACTGCCGTATCCCACGATGAGCACTCGAGAGTCCGCGAGGGAGCGCGTGTAGTGCGGCTGCCACACGTGGCTCCGCTGGTCTTCCGCCCAGCGGAACAGGTCCCGCTGGGCCGCGAGGATGAGCGCCACCGCGTGTTCGGCGGTGCTCGCATCGTGGAGTCCGCGCCCGTTGTACAGCCGCACCCCGGCGGGCAGGTACGGCAGGGCGTGTTCGTAGCCCGCGGTCAGCAGTTGGACCGCGCGCAGTCGGGGCATCCGCGGGATGAGGTCCACACGCTGGTCGCGACCGTAGGGGACGACGTAGAAGACGACGTCGTCGAGGACGTCCGGCGGGGGATCGCCGTGGCCGTCGAAGACCTCCACGGTCAACGAGGCCGGGGCATTGTCCCGGTTCTGCTCCCAGGGCACCAGGATTCGCCCGTCCACCCCTGCTCCTCTATGTCGCGGTAGTCCCTGTTTGCGCCAGTCCACGGCTTATCGACACTAGCAGGGCTCCTGTCCCTGCTTGCGGTCGTTCTCGGGCGTCTACCCGCGAATCTTCCGCACCGTGGCGGCTTTCCTACTCTTTGTTACTACCCGCACGAGCAGTCCTGCTATCAGGGATACGGTGTCCCGAAAACATGCCCTCACGCGGAACGCATCAACTCGTAGCAGGCGATCGCCGCGGCAGCGGTGACGTTGAGGGAGTCCACATCGCGGACAGCCATGGGGATACGGGCCCGGACGTCGGCTTGGTCGAGCCACCGGCTGGACAGCCCGTCCCCTTCCGAGCCGAAAAGCAAGGCGTACTTGCCGTCGCGGTGTACCGCTTCCGGCAGCGGCACCGCGTCCGCGGCCGGGGTGAGCGCCACCAGGGTGAACCCGGACCGCCGCAGGTCTTCCAGTCCGCTGGCCCAGTCGGTGAGCCGCGCATAGGGGAGGGTGAAGACCGCGCCCATCGATACTTTGACGGCCCGCCGGTACAGCGGATCCGCGCAGCGTGGGGCGAGCACCGCTGCGTCCACCCCCAATCCGGCAGCGCTGCGGAAGATAGCCCCCACATTGGTGTGGTCGACGATGTCTTCAAGGACCACGATGCGGCGCGCGGACGCAACGACCTCGGGCACCGTAGGGAGCGGCTTGCGGTGGAAAGAGGCGAGAATCCCGCGGTGGATGTGGAAACCGACCAGCTGCTCGGCGACCGCGTCGTCGACCACGTACACCGGTGCCTGGAAGGTGTCGAGCACATCGTCGAGCACCCGGCGGCGACGGCGGGTGAGCAGCAGCGACCGGGGCTGGTATCCGGCGCGCAGGGCTCGGCGCACTACTTTCTCGCCTTCGGCGAGGAACAGCCCGTGCTTCGCCTCCAGGCTGCGGCGCAGGTTCGTATCGCGCAGCCGCACATAGTCGGCTAGCCGCTCATCGGCCGGGTCGGCTACTTCGATGACGTTCACAGACCCATTGTGGTCGGCTTGCGAGGGCTTGGCGGAGACGAGAAGGTCCCGGCTTGCTATTCCTGCGGTTCCACAAGCGGTTTGAGGCGCTGCCAGCGGGCCTCTTCGCAGGAGTCGACGCGGGTCACCTCGGTGTCGATGGCCACCCCGTTCCAGACGCCGCTGATCACAGCGGTCTCCGGGCCGTAGACGGTGTCGGCGCAGATCGCTCCCGGGGCGACCTCTTCAAAAGGTCCTGCCTTGTCGTCCTCTTCACTGTTGGCGGCGAGCTGGGCGCAGGCCTCCGGGTCGGTGAGGGGGTCCCCGGAGCAGTGGAGCTGCTGCTCGTAGATCTCCTCGCCGTCGTCCACCCGGACTTCCAGGGTCGCCACGGGCGGTTCCGGAAGCTCGGAAAGCCCGCTCATCGTCTGGGCGGCCGCTTCGGTCCGGATCCCGGACTCCGCGGCGAAGGATGCTCCCACCACGGCGGTGTAGACGACCGCTCCACCCAGACAGAGCGAGCCGAGTACCGCGGTGCCGACTGTTGTGAGGGAGTTTCCACGAACGCCCAGCTTGGACATGGCCATCCTCTTAGAAGTCGAGCGATTCGATGACTGCGGTGAGCCCCAGGACCGCAGCCGTTTCGTCTCGCGACCCCCACCGCTGCTGGATCGGCGGGGCGGGTCATGGCGCCCCCGTACCCTTCCCCGTCCGTGCGCATCCAGCGCGAACCCCAGAAATCACCTGGCGCGAGCGGTTCGTCATCCTAGCCCGCCTTGCGTACGGCGGCACCCCTGCCGTCTCCTCACCGTAGCCCGAAAACCAGAGTTCCGGCTACGGACAGTGGGCGGCCTGTGGAAGAGGCCGACGGCGGTGTTCCGCCGCGCGGCAACGGGATTCATATCCTGGCCAGAAGAGATCCTCTGCGCTCACTTCCCGTCTCGGCCGAGATCAAGGTCACAGCGAGCACGGATCGTGCTGTTTCTCCCGTCTCCCTCTCCCCAATAATCACACTTTGGCAACATTCTCGGCGCTTGCTTGCATGTCTCTGAAAAGCAACGAATTAGTTACGGATACCCGAAAACGGGTGCAAACTACCGGGATTCACGGACTTTTCCTCCCTTGTGCAACATCACTGCACCCCACTTCCCCTTTGCCCCCATCGTCACCTTGAGTACCGTTCCTCCTTAAACCTGTTGGTAACAAACCCCGTGAGGTCACCTTGGGACGCCATCGCGGAAGCAACGCAGACGACTACGCCCTCGATTCTCGCCGCCGCGCGAACCGGCGGCGGCGTCGCCGCGGCACCGGGCGTGCCCTCGCCGCGTTCGCCGCGGCACTCGCTCTCCTCATCGGCCTCGGGGTCACCGGCTACTTCGTGCTGGACGGCCGTTTCGGCTGCACCAGCTCCTCCCGTTCCCTCCACGTCGCCGCGGCTCCAGAGATCGCCCCGGTCCTCACCCGGCTAGCCGAAGACTTCAACGCCAGCGACACCGCTAAAGACCGGTGCGTCACCGTGGAAGTCCGCGGCGCCGACTCGGCCGACGTCGCCTACAGCATCACCGGCGCCGGACCGACCATGGGCGGCACCGACTCCCAGGTGTGGATTCCCGACTCCACCCTGTGGGTCAAAACCGTGCAACGCGACGCGGGAGACGACGACACCATCGTCAGCACCGGCACATCCGTGGCCCGCTCTCCCCTCGTCCTCGTGACCACCAAGGATGCCGTCAGCGACGCCGAATCCGAGGACGCACCGCTGTCCTGGAGCGACCTGGTCCCCACCGAGGCGATCTCCAGCCAGGAGACGGCTCCCTACCAGGTCCACGTGATCGACCCGGTCCACAGCTCCGCCGGGCTCGCCACGCTCGCGCTCGTCAGCAACATGGTCAACCGCGAGGAAGGCGCCCAGACCCGGTTCATCGCCGCCCTGCAGAACCTGCAGAAATCGATCGCCCCCGATGAGGAAGCCGCCTTCACCCTGCTCAGCGAAGCCGCTGACGGGGAAAGCGCAGCGCCCCTGCTGGTCCTCAGCGAACAGGCCGCCTGGCGCCACAGCACCCGCACCGGCTCCACGGTCTACGTCATCTACCCCGAGGACGGCACCTACACCCTGGACTACCCCTACGTGCTGCGCACCAACGACCCCGAAGTGCAACTGGCCGCAGAAGACTTCCGCGCCTTCCTCACCAGCAGGACCGCTCAGGAAGTCATCCGCGCTGACGGATTCCGCTCCGCGGACGACTCCATCGACCCCGCTGTCCTCACCGAGGAGCACGGTTTCCGCCCCGAACACCCCGGTGAACTCCCTGCCCCCGGCGAACAAGCCGCCAAATCCCTCATCCAAGCCTGGAACCAGCTCAAACTCGGCACCCGCCTGCTCACCGTGATCGACATCTCCGGTTCCATGGCCGAACTCGTGCCCGGCACCGGACTCACCCGGATGCAGGTCACCACCATGGCCGCCACGCAAGGCCTCACCTTGTTCCCCGGCAACGCCGAAGTGGGCCTGTGGGAGTTCTCCGTCGACCTTGACGAAGGCCGCGACTACCGGGAACTCGTCCCCATCCGCCCGCTGGACGCCGACGTCAACGGCGCCACCCAGCACGAAACGCTGACCGCGGCCCTCGCCCAGTTGGCCCCCAAGCCCGACGGGGACACCGGACTGTACGACACGATCCTGGCCGCCTACCAGGAGCTGACGGAGACCTACGCACCGGACCGCGTCAACACCCTGCTGGTCCTCACCGACGGCAACAACGACGACTACGACAGCATCACCCTGGAAGAACTCCTGAAAGAACTGGGCGAGGCCTACCAGCCGGACCGTCCGGTGAGCATCATCGCCATCTCCTTCGGCCCCGACGTGGACCCCGAACCCCTTGAGCGGATCGCCGAAGTCACCCGCGGCGCCGCCTACACCACAGAGGACCCCACGGAGATCGGCGAGATCTTCCTCAGTGCCTTCGCGCTCCGCATCTCCGGCACCTCGGCCGACGAAGAGGAAGAGTAAACCTGCCGCATTCCCGTATCCGTCCGGTCACTTTCAGCAATTGAAGGTGACCGGACGGATAGACCCTGCTGTCCGGGGAGATACCTTTTCTGGACTTGTCGCACGTATTCGCATACGCAGTGATGTGGTGTGGAATACGTGGACTCACTGAGAGGCGGCCGCCATGGCCAACGCTTGGATGCCCGCAGCAGGACGAGTGACCAGCAGCTTCCGCGGAGGACGCCCCGGAGGCGGCGCACCGCGTGCCGTGTGGTGCGTGAACGAATCCGACCCCGGCCAGTGCTCCGCATCCACAGCCGCACACGACCTTGAGAAAGCCGGCCGTGCCGCGCACTTGGTGTGGAACCCGGTGAACGGCGACGTCGTGCAGCTCCTTCCCGCCACTATGGCCGCGACAGGCCAGCTCACTCCCGACAACCGGATCGACCGGGCCGCGGAAGGACGCGTCTGCATCGTCATCCAGGTCGTCGCCCGCTCCACAACACCGTTCACTGACGGACCGCTCAACGGTCTCGACGCCATCCTCACGTGGCTGGACTCTTGGGGGATTCCCCGGTTCTGGCCGGCGGGCCCTCCCCACCCCGGCACACCCCCCAACCCCGCAGTCCAGGAACACTGGTGGGCCCTCGGCGGACATTTCGGGCACTCCCAGGTTCCCGGCGCCACAGCCGAATGTCCGGGGGCGATCGACGTGAAGCGGCTGCGCGGCGACTGGCTGCCCAGCCCGCGCCACGAACACCCGCAACTGTCACCCGCCGGGCTTCCCCGCCCCTAAGCAGCAGCGTGCCCCGCCTTCGTGTGCTGATCGGACGTTTTCCCGTCTCGCGAGGAGCGGGGCCTTGTGGTCCCGTCAGGGGCGAAGAGCCCTTAGTCTGTCGCCCATGGGTGGATCGATCGAGCCAGGCTGGTACGCAGACCCTGAAGGGGCTCCGGGCCAGCTCCGTTGGTGGAACGGCAGTGAGTGGACACACCACGTCCGCCCGCTGTCCGAGTTCACCTCAGAACAGCACGCCGCCGAAGAATCGGCGGCTACTCAACACACGACCGGGGCGGACCAAGGGGCCTCGTCTGAAGAGACCATTGATCTGAGCGGCGGCGGCCCATCACCCGTTGACGCCACCGTGCGCCTCGACCCCGCGGCCGCCCCCTCCCCGGACAACGACCCCACCGCCGACCTCACCCCGAACTCTCCTGCGGGTGACAGCGCGGACCAGACCACTGTCAACCTCGGGGACTCCCCCGCAGACCAGGCCACCATCAACCTCGGCAACACCCCAAGCCAGGCCGACGCCACGATGCGCCTCGACCCGGCAACGTCCCCCAGCCCTGAACCTGACGCCGACCAGGCCACCATCAACCTCGGGAGCTCCCCCGCAGACCAGGCCACCATCAACCTCGGGGACTCCCCCGCAGACCAGGCCACCATCAACCTCGGCAACACCCCAAGCCAGGCCGACGCCACGATGCGCCTCGACCCCGAGGAAGCGGATGATGCACCCAAGACCGCTGTCCTCGGCTCGGATAACATCCCCAAGACCGCTGTCCTCGGACCTGTAGATGCGCCCAAGACCGCGGTGCTCAACCCGGACGACCCGGCGCTGGCCCAGGAAGCGGTAGGGGACGGCGCTGAGGAGAAAGGCAGCAAGTTCAACAAGCTTCTCGGCAACCTGAAGGAAGGCATCCAGGAGTACCGCGCCGAGCTCGCCGAGGAGCGCAAGAAACGCCAAGAGGAACAGCGCCGCAAGGCAGAAGAGGAGGCCAAGCGGCGTGCCGAGCGAGCTGCCCAGGAAGCGGAAGAGCAGAAGAAGCGGGCAGCAGAAGCGCAACGGCACGCAGGGCAGGCCCAGTGGCCCCCGGTCCCTCCCGGGCCAGGGGCTCCTCCCACTCCCGCTGAGGGTTCCGGGGCCGGCTCAGGCCGTACCCCGTCGGGGGCACACCCCAGCCACTCTCCCTCTGGACCGAATCCCGGTTATGCCCCGTCTGGCCCGAACCCGGGCTACGCTCCTTCCGGGCCGAATCCCGGCTATCCGCCGGCCCAGCCCTCTCCCTACCCCGCTTCACCGCAGCAGTACCCCTACGCGCCGTCCACCGGCGCCCAGCACGGAGCAAGGGCTTACCCGCAGTCTCCCCCGGCCCCGCCCCCAGCACCCCCCGGCAAGGGCACCCCGCCGCGGAACGCTCCCAACCCTCCGGCGGTCTCCCCCAGCCAACCGCAGCGCCCTCCCTTGGCCCCCTACGCCCGCGGCACCTCGCCGACCGCGGGGGCACCGGGCACGCCTGGACGGCCTCCGCTTCCAGGGCAGCCCTCGTGGGGCCCCGGCCAGGGCAGCCCCTACCCGGCCCCTCCCCCTGCCCCGCAGAAAAAGAAGGGCGGCTGCTGCGGCTGCGGGTGCATCACCCTCATCCTCATCGTGCTGGTCAGCGGAATCTGCACCTACCTGTGGTTGCAAGAGAACCCGTTGATGGTCGCGATCTTCGGTCCGCCAAGCCTGGTAGGCCTGTGACCCGCGTCCCCGTCCGCGCTTTCCGGTCATACGGGAGCGCGGACGGGCAGTCACACCCGTCATCTGAACACTGGGGAAAAGTTCTAAGCTGTCTCTTATGAACGACAGCCTGGTGTGGATCGACTGTGAGATGACAGGTCTCGATCTGAAGAAAGACGCGTTGATCGAAGTGGCCTGCCTCATCACAGACGGCGAACTCAACCAGCTCGATGAAGGCATCAATGTAGTGATCAAACCGCCGCAGGAAGCCTTGGATCAGATGGGCGAGTTCGTCACCCAGATGCACACCACATCCGGGCTGTTGGCGGAACTCGAGAACGGGGTGACTCTGGCCGAGGCCGAGCAGCTCGTCTTGGACCACATCCGGCGCTACATCCCCGAGCCGAAAAAGGTCCCGCTGTGCGGGAACTCCATTGCGACCGACCGCGCTTTCCTCGCCCGGGACATGCCCCGCGTCGATGAGCACCTGCACTACCGCATGGTGGACGTCTCCAGCGTCAAAGAACTGCTGCGCCGCTGGTATCCCCGGGTGTACTTCGCCAGCCCGGAAAAGCACGGCGGCCACCGGGCGCTGGCCGACATCACCGAAAGCATCCGGGAACTGCGTTACTTCCGCGCGGCCGCGTTCGTGCCCCCGCCTGGACCGGACAGTGCCACGGCCAAGGCCATCGCCGCTGACATCATCGCTGGCGGCAACGGGTTCAACGTGAGTGTGGGAACCCCCACGGAACAGGAGTGAGCAGAGTACTCCAAAAACCAGGTAGTATTCTGCTGAACGCAGATGCCGACCACAGTTCGGCACCGCGCCCATGGTGGGTGTAGCTCAGCTGGCAGAGCACCTGGTTGTGGTCCAGGTTGTCGCGGGTTCAAATCCCGTCACTCACCCTGATCACGCACAAGGCCCGGACTTTCCGCGGAAAGTCCGGGCCTTGTGCGTATCCCCCTTTTTTCCGCTGTCTCAGGCACTGCACTGCCCCGGGCTTTCAGGACTGGGTCCTCCAGCCCGTGCAGCACGCTGCACGGCCCCGTGTCCGCCACATGCGGGCAGCAGCGTCTTTCGGGGCATCGCCAGGACTAGGCGGCTCGGGCCCTGTGCGGCCAGGCGGTCCCTTCCAGTGGCGGAGTGTGCCGCACGTCGGCAAAGGCGTGCCCAGCCGGGAGGCAGCCAGCGTCGGCTTCGCCGTGAGATCTGCTGGTGGCGCGCGCCGTGGTTCCCCCGCGCTCATCCCCGACCAGGCTGTTCGTAGCTCCTCTCGCCTGCTGTTTTCCGGGTACCGTCGCGACCTGGACCAAAGTGTCCGAAGAGGGCCGGTTATCCCCAAGCCTCATTCCAGGACTTGCTTTTTCTCGGTCGCATAACGCACGGTAGAGCTTGGTGTGAATAACGGTTCTTAATCGAATCAGCCTCGGGAGACTGATCCCGCTTCGTTACGATAGTCCCGCGGGGCGTTCGACCACCCCAATACCGACGGCACCCGTAACCACGCGCCTCATTCTCTTGGAGCTTGTACCTTGTCCAGCGGCCGTTCGAGGTCCACAAGCGTCGTAGCCCTGCTCGCCGACATACCGAGCACGGGTCATCTCGGTAATGCTCGAGCGCAACGTTTCTCCCTGGACGGCGACGATCTCGCCACCCAAACCGGCGAATTCCTCGATTTCGCCTTCCACCACGTCAACCAGGGCAGAAAAGTCGTTGCGCTCTACCCGCGCTGGCGCAGCGGCCGCGCCGAACGCGCGATCAGGTTCGCCCGAGGCGCGCTACGCACCGACCACATCGCCGCGGTCCCCTTGGACGTCTCCCCGCTCGCGCTGTCGCTCCTCGCTGACCAACTGGCCTACCTCGCCCCCTACCTGCCTTCCGGGCTCATTGCGGAACTAGGCGACACCCTCGCCGCCCACGTTCTCGCCGGAGGCTGGCTGCGCAGCGTAGCTAATCTCTCGACTATTCCCATCACTGTCAAACAGCACATGGGGTCCTTTGCTCCAGGAGTGGTCTTCCTAGCCTTCTGCGCCCCCGTCAAACGCGTAGGCCGCGTCAAGAAGGCCAACCCCGAGCAGAATATTCCGTTCCGGCCGCTCAACCCGACGCAAATCCTTGTTTCCGCAGGAAGGGACGCTGACCGAACCGCGTTTGAGCAGCAGTTCCTTCCCGTGATCGGTGCGACAGCAGTCCACGAAATGCCAGAACAGCCGCTCGGCCCCACCTATTGGGGTACCACGAAATACGTGGAATTCGTGGTTTTCAGCGCCCACCAGGACGCGTTGACGCACCCGGTGCGGACCCTGCGCTCTACCGCCTGCGGCTGGTGCCGGGAACGAGTCGTCAGCTCCTACTGCCGATTCTGCGGCGCGGTCAACCGGACCCCGGCGCGACGGCCCACCGCCGCACCCCATGCCCACATGCGTCCGCAGACACCGCCGCCGGCACCCGCCGGCCCACGGATTCCCGGCCCGCCCCCTCCGACCGGTCCGCACCTCCCCGGCCCCGGGACAGGCCACCACGCCCCGATCGGGCCCCCTACTGGACCGAGCCCACCGGTCCGCCCGGAAACCACCGGCCGCCATCCCCACTCCGCACCGCCGACTCCCCCGTCCCCCGGCTCACTTCCCGAGTACCGTCCGGCGCGGTGACGCGCCTGCGACCACTCCTGCCCTCCTGCCCACACCGACTGGCCAGAACTAGAAACGGAGCGTCATGAACCCCCGTCAACGACGCGGCGTTCTGCTCATGATCGTCGCCGCATTCGGCGCGATCGCCGTGTTCCTCACGATCGTCTCGTACGTCAACACGCTCAACCGGGAACTCGGCACCTACCGGACGGTTCTTCGGCTCACCCAGGACGTCGACCCCTACCAGCCGATCACCGAAGACATGGTCGAACCCTACGAGGTTCCCGCCAAATTCTTCGACGAAGACCTCTTCCTGTCCGACCTGGCCAGCGCAGACGAGGCCCTCAGCCAGCCCGGCAGTGAACCCGTCTCCGCCACCTTCCTGCATGCCGGCACACTACTGCAGAAAAGCATGGTGATCCCAGCGCCCGCCCTGGAGAACGGAGAGCGCGAAATCGCGATCATGATCAACGCGGAGACCGGTGTGGCCGGCAAGGTGTCCCGCCAGTCCCGCGTCGACGTCTACGCCTCCTTCCAAGCCAACGAACAGTCCCCCGCCTGCGCTATCCGAGTGCTGACCAACGTGGAAGTCCTCGACGTCGGTGACATCGGCTCCCAGATCGACGCGCAGACCGGCGGAACCAACACGGTCGTCCCTGTCACGTTCCGGTTGACCCCCCAGCAAGCCCTGCAGCTCACCTACGCGGAATCCTTCGCCTCCAAGGTCCGGCTGGCTCTGGTCAGCGCACGCGGAGCGGGCACTCCAGGAGACATGGAGTTCTGCTCTGACGACCAGCTCGCTGCCCTCGAACAGCAGCGCAACGACGACGAGCAGAACCCCACCGGCCCGGCTGGCAACTAATAGCGCGCACCACCCAGCCCCGACCGCTCCAGAGGTGAGAACGGATGAACGCCTACCAGGTCATGATCGGTGTTCCCAGCGACGACCTGGAGAACGCCCTTCTCGCACGGCTCGCGGAGATCAGCGACATTGAAGTGGTGAGCGTCTACCGCTCCTCCCACGACATCACGGACGCGCTCACCCACTTCCCCTCACTCGACGTCGTCCTGATCCACGAGGACCTCGGTCCCCTGCCGGTGCTCGACCTCATCCGTGACATCTCCCGCAACCGTCCCCAACTCGCGGTCATCCTCGTCTCCGACGAGATGTCCCCCGACCTCTTCACCAGCGCGGTCGAGGCGGGGGCGCGCGGCCTGCTGCACAGCGACGCCACAATCGAAGAACTCGAAACCCGTGTCTCCAGCGCAGCCGAATGGTCCCGGACCCTGCGCCGCCACCTGGAAGCAGCGTCCCTGGACCTTCCTATCGGGGGGCGGCGCGGCCGGATCATCAGCCTGACCGGCGCCAAAGGCGGGGTGGGCACCACCACGACAGCGATCCACCTCGCCCGGATCGCGGCCAGGAACGGCCAGGCGGTCTGCCTCGTCGACCTCGACCTCCAGTCCGGCGACATCCCCGGCTACTACGACCTCAAACACCGTCGCAGCATCGTCGACCTCGTTGACGCCGCCGACGACATCAGCGCCGCGATGCTCGCCGAAACCGTCTACGTGCACCCCGACGGCCCCCACATCCTGCTCGCCCCCGTCCACGGCGAAAACGGGGAAGACGTCACCGCGCACGCCGCCCGGCAGATCCTCGGCGCCCTGCGATCCCGCTACGACATGGTGATCGTGGACTGCGGCTCCGCTGTCGACGACGCCACCGCGGTGGCCGTGGAACTGTCCGACACCGCGCTCATCCTCATCACTCCCGACCTTCCGGCCCTCCGCGCCGCGCAGCGGCTCATCGCGATGTGGGAACGGCTCCAAGTCCGCGACCCCAAGAACGTGACTTCGCTGCTCGTCCGGCACAGCCGTAAAAACGAGATCCAACCCGAGTTCGCTCGCAAACTGCTGCGCGCTCCCATGCTGCGCACAGTCATCCCCGCCGCCTACCGGGCTTTGGAAGAAGCGTCCAACACCGGCGACCCTTCCCGACTCACTGACGAGAGCCTGCTCAAAGCGTTCGGGAAGATCGCCAGAGAACTGGGCCTCCTGGAATCCGCTGAAGAGTCCGCTGCGGAGCCTCCCACCGGGGTCACGAGCACCGCGGATGCCGCCGAAGCGATGCTGGCCCGCAGCCGTCAATTCCACGGCCGCAGCGACACCGGCGCCTCCATGGTGGAATTCGCCGCGCTCATCCCGCTTCTCGGTCTCGCGTTCCTGCTCACCTGGCAGCTCGTGCTGATCGGTCTGACGGGAATGTACGCCGCGCACGCGGCCAACGAAGGCGCCCGCCAAGCAGCGATCACCCCGGACGACCCGGAGCTGATCCTGGAGGAGGCCACGCGGCGGGTGCGTTCCCCCTGGGACGAGGAGGGAACTTTCCATCTCGAGCGGATCACCGTGGAAGGCCGGGAATATGTCGAAGTGACGATCGCTATGCCGATGGTCCTGCCCGGGCTGGACAGCCCGTGGGAGATCAGCAGCCGTTCCATGGTCTTTCCGGAAAGGTGACCCCGGTGCTCCTGCCCTCCCGTTTCCGCCGCCCCCGCCGTGACGACCGCGGCTCCCAGCTCGTGGAGTTCGCCGTCTACCTGCCGCTGTTCCTCTTGGTGGCGACCGTAGTGTTCGAAGTGTTCGCCCTGTTCGTTGCCGTGGAGCAGGCGGAGAACGCGGCGCGGATCGGCGCCCGGGCGGTAGAACGCACCGGGCCGATCAGCGGGGCAACGGAAGCCCGGCAGGCGCTCCCCGACTGGATGGACGACGCCAAGATCCGCACCGGCCGCACCGACGACCGCGGTGTCTACGCCGAAGTGGAGTTCAGCATCCCCGTGGTCTTCCCCATCGGGGGTCTCGAATACACCGTGGTCCGCCGCGTGGACATGGCTTTCTAACGTTCCCGCACCGCCCGTTCTGCACAGGTACGACTCATGGCTCTGAAAGACCGGCTCAACGAAGGCCGCCTCTCCGCCCAGCACTCGGACCGGGGCAGCGTCGCCCACTGGCGAAAACGTCTGCTCTCCGAGATCAACCTCGACGACCTGGCCATGCTCAGCATGGAGCAGCGCCGCATCCGCTTGGAGAAGGTCGTCGGGCACCTGCTCTCCCGGGAAGGCCCTGTGCTCTCCGACCGGGAGCGCGCCAACATGATCCGCCGGGTCGTGGACGAGGCCCTGGGGCTCGGAGTGCTCGAACCGTTGCTCGCCGACGAGAGCATCACCGAGATCATGGTCAACGGCCCGGACAACATCTTCATAGAACGCAACGGCCGGGTCCAGCGGATCGAGACCACATTCGCCAGCGAAGAACAGCTCTACCAGACCATCGACCGCATCGTTTCCACGGTCAACCGCCGTGTCGACGAATCCAGCCCTATGGTTGACGCACGCCTCCCCACCGGGGAACGCGTCAACGTGATCATTCCGCCGCTGTCGCTGTCGGGGCCGATCGTCACCATCCGTCGCTTCCCCAAGCCGTTCACCATTGAACAGCTCATCTCTATGGGCAGCCTTGACGAAGCGACCGGCATCCTGCTGGCCTCCATGATCCGCGCCCGGTTCAACGTGATCATCTCGGGGGGTACCGGCACCGGAAAAACCACGTTCCTCAACGCACTCTCCGCGTTCGTGCCCTCCCACGAACGCATCATCACCATCGAAGACTCCGCGGAACTCCAGCTCCAGCAGGAGCACGTGCTGCGCCTCGAAGCACGTCCCCCCAACATCGAAGGCCAAGGAGCCGTCACCATCCGCGACCTCGTCCGCAACTCGCTGCGTATGCGACCGGACCGCATCATCGTCGGCGAGGTCCGCGGCGCGGAAACCCTCGACATGCTGCAGGCGATGAACACCGGTCACGACGGGTCCCTAGCCACCGTGCACGCCAACTCCGCGGACGACGCCGTGCACCGCCTCCTGACCCTGGCGTCCATGAGCGAAGTCAAGATCCCCTTCGAGGCGTTGCGCGACCAGATCAACGCGGCCATCGACGTGATCGTGCACCTGTCCCGCTACCCGGACGGCTCACGGCGGGTCGCCGAAGTGTCGGTGGTGGCCTCCCGAAGGCACGAGGAATTCCGGTTGGAACCGCTCCTGAGATTCCACGCGGACCGCTACGAAGCCCAGCGCCGAGTCACCGGAGAATTCCACCACTTCCCGCTGCCCCGGCACATCGCCGAACGGCTCTACACCGCTGGGGAAAGCATCCCGGCCACCTTCGGGATCCGCCGCCCCGCCGACCACGGCTCCCCCTTCTCCGGAGGCGCACTGTGAACCACTATCCCCTGCTCATCCTGCTCATCACGATCATCACGCTGGTCATCGCGGTGTGGGGTGTCGTCGTCTTCCTGGACGGGGTGGCGCAGCGCCGCATGCTGGCAGCACGCAGCGTGCTCGCCGAAGTGGAGCGGCGCGCCAACAGCCCGATGGCCCGCCTCGACGTTCGGCTGCGCCGCACCGAGCTGGGCCGCCAGATCCGAACCCGCCTGGACCGGGCAGGCGTGCAGATGAAGGTCTCCTCCTTCGCCCTGCTGGTGGCGGCCTGCGCTGTCGCCGCGATCGTCATCGTCTGGCACGTCCTCGCTCCGCTTTTGGGCTTGTGTGCCGCCGCCCTCGTGGGCTACCTGTTCCTCGCCTATCTCAACCGGCAGGAAGAGAAACGCCGGGAAGCGTTCACCGCGCAGCTTCCCGAACTCGCCCGGGTGCTGTCCAACGCCACCCAAGCGGGTCTCGCGCTCCCCACCGCGATCGACATGGCTGCCGACGAACTCGCCGACCCGGCCGGAGCAGAGCTACGGCACGTCGCGGAATCGATCAAAGTCGGCCAACCCTTTGAAGAAGCCCTCAACGATTTGAGGAAGCGCATGCCGTCCCGGGAGATCGGGGTGCTGATCTCCACTTTGCTGGTGTCGGCTCGGTCCGGTGGTGCTCTCGTCACTGCGCTCCGCAACATCTCCGAAACCCTGGAGAACCGCAAGGAGACCCGGCGCGAGGTCCGCACCATCCTCAGCGAGACCACCAGCACAGCGTGGACGCTGCTCCTCATGGGCGTGGGCTCGCTGTTCCTGCTCAACGCGCTCATGCCCGGCACTGTCGCCCGAATGACGGAAAGCTTCGCCGGCCTCGTTGTCCTGGGGGCCGCCCTGACCCTCTTCACCATCGGGTTCGTAGTGATCCGCCGCATGTCCCGTATCGACTTCTAAGCTCGCCCCCACCCACACACGGAGCCCGACCCCATGTCCATCGCGCTGACCCCCTCGACAAGCCTGCTGCTAGGCCTCTCCGGTGCGCTCTGCGTGGTCTTGTTCACGTGGGGTTTCCATTTGATGACCCGGACAAGCGAGGTCACGAGCGACTTCATCACCGCAGCGCCGAAAAAGAAGAAGTCCGACGAAACCTTCATCCTGCACCGCATCACCGAACTGATCGGACGGCCGTTCGCCACCACACTCCTGGAATGGCTCGGTGAAGAACAGCAGGCGAAAATCCAGGCGCGGATCGATGCGGCTGGCCGCCCCGAAGGCCTCACCGTACGCCGCTATGCGCAACGCAAAGCCGGTGAAGTGCTGCTCTACGGCACCCTCGCTGTTTTCCTGTTCCTTCAAGGCTCGACCACTCTGGCCCTCGTCGTCCTGGCCTTCGGCACGCTCACCGACCTCTCGCTCTACTCCGAGAAGCGCAAACGCCAGGAAGAGATTCAAAAGCAGCTGCCCGATTTCCTCGACGTCCTTGCCGTCACGGTGAGTGCCGGGCTCTCGTTCCGTCAAGCTCTGGCCCGCGTGGCTGACGCCATGCCGGGGGTGCTGGCTTCGGAGTTCCAACTGGCGCTGCGCCAGATGGAACTCGGCACCAGTAGGCGGGACGCTTTCGCCGCACTGCGGGAACGCAACTCCAACGAGGCCCTGGGCCGTTTCATCACCGCGCTGCAGCAGGCTGAAGAGCTGGGAGCCCCACTCTCCCAGACCCTGCACGCGCTCAGCACCGACATGCGCCGCGAAGACGCCCAATTCCTGCGGCGCAAAGCGCAGCATCTCAACCCCAGAGTCACCGCGGTAACCGCCGCCACCATGCTGCCTGGTCTGCTGCTCATCATCGGCGGTGGCATGCTCCTCGGCTCCGAAGTAGACCTCTCCGCCATCTTCGGGTGATGCCATGGGCACCGCAGCAGATCAGAAAGAAACCCCACGGGAACGGTTAGCCGCGCTCGCTCGGCTCCTCATCCAACTGCGGTTCCTCCTCACCGGCGTCGCTCTGCTGCTCCTCCCCCCGCAGCAGATCTCCGCTGGTGTTGCCCTCGCCCTGATCAGCTACGCGGTATTGTCCTGGCTCCTGTCCCGCTACTGGGGGCGGTTTTCCGCCCACGTCGTGCGCTACCCGGTGCTGACCGTCGCCGACATTCTGGTCTCTTCAGCGATCCTGGCCATGTCCGGCCTGTCGGGAGCCTTCTTCCTCGCCACCGTACTCACCAGCGCCACCGCAGGGGTGCTCTACGGGGTCCGGGGTGTGGCGGGAATCTCTGCACTGCAGATCCTCGGCTATCTCGCCGCCTTGTTCACCTACCTGGGCGGCTTGTCCACGCCAACGGTGACGCTGTGGGTCACCGTCCAGGCCATCGTCATCCAGCCGCTGCTCTATCCGACCGCTGGATACATCGGGCTGCGGCTCCGCGGCCTGTTCGAAGAGCTGGCCGCGGAGCAAGAGCGGCGTCGCGCAGCTGAACGCGCCGCCGCAGCAGCAGAAGAGCGCGCCCGGCTAGCTCGGGACATGCACGATTCGGTGGCGAAAACCCTGCACGGCGCCGCACTCGCTGCCCAAGCCCTCCCGGTGTGGTTGCGCAAGGATCCGGAACGCGCCGAGGCCACCGCGGCCCAGGTGGTGAAAGCCGCAGAGACCGCGGCGCGCGAAGCCCGGCAACTCATCTCCGACCTGCGTGAGGAAACTTCCGACACTCCGATCGCAGACCAGATAGCCGAAGTGTTGCGGGAGTGGTCTGCCCGGACCGGGGTGCGCACCCAGCTGCGATCTTGCGACTCTCCCCTGCCGTTGATGGTGACTGCACGTCACGAAACCATTGCGATACTGCGTGAGGCGCTCACGAACGTCCACCGGCACGCCCACGCTGCCACCGTCACCGTGGAGCTGACCGCTGAGGCAAGCCACCTGGTCATGACGATCCACGACGACGGTCAGGGTTTCGACCCCGAGGTGCCCGCCCCTGGCCACTACGGGCTGGTTGGGATGCAGGAACGCGCGATCCGCGCGGGAGGTCACCTCGTCATCGACTCAGCCCCAGGAGAAGGGACCACCCTCACCGTGAGACTCCCGCTGGCGCCGTCCTGCGAGAACAGCGACCTGTCCCAGTAACCCCTTTTGGAGGAGGTCCTCATCATGTCCCCGATCACCGTTCTCACGGTGGACGACAACATTGTCGTGCGTGCAGGCCTGGTCGCTCTGCTGGAGGCCTCCGATGACATTCAGGTGGTCGGCGAGGCGAGCGACGGCGCCGAGGCTGTGACGAAAGCCCAAGAGCTCCGGCCCGACGTCGTCCTGCTCGACGTGCGCATGCCGGTACGCGACGGGGTCAGCGTGGTGGAAGAACTCGCCGAGTTCACCAAAGTCGTCATGCTCACCCACACCGAAGACCCGCAGGTGATCCAGACGTCGCTGCGCCGCGGCGCCTCCGGCTATCTCGTGCACGGCAACTTCACGCTAGACGAGTTGAACCGGGCACTGCGTGAAGTAGTGCACGGCACTGGGAGTCCGCTCTCCCCAGTGGCTGCGACGGCTTTGGTCTCCTCGCTGCGTGCCGCTCCCCCTACTCCGGTCCCAGTCGCCCCTGCGGCGTTAGGCCTCACCGAACGGGAAGCTGAAGTGCTTGAAGCAGCGGCGCGTGGTCTGTCCAATGCTGAGATCGCGAAAGAACTCTTCCTTTCCGAAAAAACCGTGAAAAACCACATCAACCGAATTTTTCGGAAGTTGGGGGTGAGTACCCGAGCAGCGGCGATCGCCCGGTGGAACGGCCATGCAGGTCCCAGACCTTGACGCGCGGACCTGGGCCTTCTTGGGACCTGATATTTAGGCCCGCGGGCTCTAGGCACCCAATGGCCCACTCTCTACATTAGTGACCGTCAACAACAGCCCCAAGGAACGTCCGACAAAGGAGTTCCCATAGTGACGCCGATCCTTTCCCTCTACCTCAAGGCCCGGATGGCTTTTGCCAACCACCTCAACCTCATGAAGCGGCGCGATGATCGAGGCGCCGGATTCGTGGAGTACGCGGGTGTCCTCGTCCTGGTGGCCGCGATCGCGACCCTTCTGATCACCAACAACCCCATCGGCAACGCGGTCCAGACGGCTGTTAACAATGCGTTGACTGACATCTTTGGTGGCGGAGACGGGGGAACCCCTATCCCGACCGAGACCCCATGAGACTCGTCTACAGGTCTCCATCGGCCGATGAGCAAGGGCAGGCCAGCCTGCTCCTGCTTGTCGGCCTGATGCTGTCTCTCCTGGCACTAATGCTGCTCTTCATCCGTCTCGGTGACGCTAACCAATTGCGCAGCCGAGCGCAGACTGCGGCGGATGCCGCTGCACTGGCCGCCGTCACGGTTGCGCGCGACAATGCAGCTGCCATGCTGGCCAGGGGTCAGATTCCGTACTACCGGCTCTATGATCCCTCCCGTGGCCGGGCCCAGGCGGAGAAATACGCCCAGAAGAACGGAGCAATCCTGGAGGATATCCGGGCTAGTGACAACCATATGGGCCAGGTTGGCAACTTCGTCCGAGTCGAGATCCGGGGTGCGAACTGCCGTAAGGAACTGTTAGAAGACCGGAGCCGCGGCTGGTCAGACTCCGTCTGCGACGGTACCGAACCAGAGGATGAGGAAGGGCTTGTCCATATCGGCAACGCCGCAGCCATCGCTGAAATGGTCATTCCCAACTGCAACTACATCTTTGGGATCAACCACCAGATCATCGGTGTCTCCTGTGAAGGACAGATAATCCAGAGTAAGCAGCACGCCCGACAGCTCATTGACATCCGTCTTGTGTCCAAGGAGGGACAGTATCTCTACAAGCCGTTCGGCGTGCCTTCCCTAGAGGATGGTGAGGAGGAAGAGTCCCAACCGTAAAATTCTTCTTGTGATTGGTGCTCACAGCAGTCTTTCTACGTTCTTCTATTCACATAGCCTTGCCTTCGTCTTTGTTAGATAATCTGGTCGATCGCTCCGCTCCCGACTGGAAGGTCGTTCCGTGAACCGACCAATCACCGTATCTAGCCTCCTCCGAGCATCCCGCTTGCTACTGGTAGCAGCGCTAAGCACGGTTCTGCTTTCTTCTTGTGTCTCTACACCGAACAGTTCTGGCAGCTCTGAGCAGAACGCAGGAGACACAGAGCCCAACGGAGGAAACGGAACTTCTGAAAACCGGGACGGCCGCTCTCCCATCGCTACTGCACTCACGAATGCAGCAGCGGGAGGAAGAAATCTCAGATTCGACATTTACTCATTGGAGCGCCATAGTTCGGAAGTCCTCGTATTGACGATGGGCGTCACCAATATCGGCCAGGAGAGCACAAAGCTTAACTACACACTCTCTGAGTTTGGAGATAAGGGAGGAGAACCCACTACTCCTAATGGAGTTTCTCTCATCGACATGCAAAACCACAAGCGGTATATGCCGCTTAAACTGACCGATGAGAAAACCTGCCACTGCTCCAACTGGAAAGGACAGGAAAATCTCCCTCCTGGAGAAAGCATTGAGATCTGGGCAGCCTATCCTGCTCCTCCTAGAGATGTTGAGCTCATGGCAGTGATGACACCGGTCACGCCCGACTTCCTAGACATTCCCATTACTGATGCGGAGTCTCCTGACCCCGCTATCGTAGACACCCCCGTTGCTGAGCCACGCGTTCTCGACTTCTGGGCCTTCCAGGACGATATTGACGGAGGTAGCTCTCGAAGCGAGACAGGCGACACGACCAGCATCATGCTCTCCTCTGATGTGCTCTTCGAACTAAACGAGTCCGCTCTCACTGATGCTGCTGATGAGACTCTGAGGGCAGTCGCTGAAGAGATCGACGCTTCTTCTGCCACCATCGTGCAGATCGACGGTCACACCGATAACACGGGTAACGACGCCATCAACAATCCTCTTTCCTTGGATCGCGCTAAGGCAGTGGAGAAGAGACTCAAAGAGCTCATTACACGGGGTGGAATTACCTTCGAGGTGGCTGGGCATGGCTCCTCTGAGCCAGTCGCTGACAACGATACTGAAGAGGGCCGGGCGAAAAACCGGCGCGTCACGATCACCTTCGCCAAATAGTGAGGAAAACGTGAAGAAACTGCCCAGACTACGCTCTCTTCCCCTTCTGAGTTCTGGTTTACTCGCTATCGCGCTAGTACTGGTTACACCCACTGCTCACGCTCAGAACTCTACCGAGACTGCCCCCTCTTCGTCGCAAGCCCTCCCCTCCATCGGTTCCACCACCGCTGCACACTCAGCCTGGGAAGGCGCTCGAATCGAAATCAATGAGCTTAAACGCTCTACCACTGGCCAGTACACCTCACTCACATGGACCCTTTATAACAACAGTAACGAAGTAATTATGATCCACCAATTCAAAAACTCAGTTTATCTCTACCCCTCAGGAGCATCTGGTAACGGCCTAGTTCTCATCGATGAAGAGAGAGGAATCCGGTTCAACACTTATATCGATTCAGAGGGAGGGTGTCTTTGCGCTGGAACAGACAACGACTATCTTTCTTTCAATTCAAAAACTAATCCGGGACGTTACAACACCTACTGGGCCTCTTATCAAATCCCCAAAGAAACCAAGAAGGTCACTATCGAAATCCCCGGTTTCCATCCGGTCAAAGACGTTCCTATTAGCTGATTTCCGCTGAATCCTGCTGCTAAAGGAGCTCTCCGGTGGTGAGATCACCTGCCACTCCTCCCCGTTCCTCGGCCAGAGACGACCGCGGCTCCTCCTTCGTGGAGATGGGGGTGGTCACCCTGGTCGCGGTGGGGGTCATCACCGCTGTCCTCCAATCCCCGGTCGGGGAAGTGCTCCACGACAACGTTCGCGAAATGGTCTGTCTCGTTGACGGACCCGAGTGCGGGGGTGAGACGTGGACGGAGATCCAGCGGCCGGAAGAACCCGAAGAGTACGTCTTCACCTTCCCCATCGGCTACTACAACGGCCCCGTCATCGGTGAAGGAGACGCCCGGGTCGCTATCGAATGGGCCCTGTCCAAACAGGGTCTGCCGTATGTGTGGGGCGGCACCGGACCGCACGGATACGACTGTTCCGGGCTGGTTCAAGGAGCCTGGCGAGCCGCAGGCGTACAAATCCCCCGGACCACCTGGGAACAGCGGGCTGCTCTACCGCCGGTGAGCAGAGACCAGCTTCAACCGGGTGACCTGATCTTCTTCCACACCATGAGCAACTACCCGCCCCCGACCCACGTCGGCATGTACATTGGCGACGGCAAAATGGTGCACGCTGGAAACCCGGTCAACGTCACCCAGGTATTCGGCAACCCTTACTGGGAGTCCCGCTGGGTGAGCGCAGCACGGGTCCCCCAGCGGTCCGGGTGATCATGCCTCTTCTCAGGCTTCTCGGTACGCCGCGCCCACTATCCGGTTTGTGTGGCGCGTTTCCTGCAACAGCCCACCCGCACGGTCAGGGACGGTGATGTTCTCCCTTCAGCGCCGCACCGCTGTTGCCGCTGCCGCGGTGCTGCTCATCTCTGGGACCGGGTGTGTTTCTTCCAGCGCCCCGGCTGCAGCACCCTCCAGCGAGCCCCTTTCCGCCGAGGCGCAGCTTGTCCAGGAGCTGGGCTGCACTAGCTGTTCGCCCGACGTTCACACGGTTTCTGGGCTGACCTACCAGGACACGCCCGTGCGTGCGCTGATCGCCGCAGCAGAACTGGAGCCGCACCCGGTGACCGGGGCAACCCACACCACTCGGATCTTCCTGCTAGACGAGGACGACGAACTCGTCGCCAGCAACCTGAACGAACCCCCCACCGGGTTCGTCCCACTGCCTCCCGCTGACTTCGACGACAGTTGGACTATCGCAGAAGACGGCACGTTCCTGCTGCTGACCAAATACCGCGGGGTGGCCGGGCTCCAGCAGATCTCCTGGATGCGCCCCGACCTTCCGGAAAGCGTCACCCAGTTCAGCCTCACCGGCCCGCTCACCGCTGGACAGCGCGACGTGGAAACCGCGGACCTCGACGGTGACGGATCCGTAGAAATCGTGGGCTATCTCGGAGATGACAACCCTGATTGGGCTGAAAGATACGTGAAATTCTTCCACCGGTTCGACCCGGACAGCGGAGCCTACTATCCGTGGCGCTGTGCTGAAAGCACTGACGGAGGCGTCACCTATCCGGAGCCGGTGCCCATGCACGAGGCCCCCTGCTACGAATTCAGCAGTGGAGAGCTGCCTTGGGAAGCAGAGGGGTAGTTCACCGCCCCACCCCTCTGCAGCGTCAGCCGGGCGGGTTTCCCGCATCTTGCGGAGCAACCTGTTCAGTGGCGGCCCAGAATGTCGATGGTGTAGATGACGGTCTCTTCTTCAGGGATGCCGATCTCCGGGTTTCCTCTGCTGCCGAAGGCGAGCTGCGGTGGGACCACGACAAGGATCCGACTCCCGGTGGGAGTGCCGGGAAGAGCCTCATCTAATCCGGGGATGAGCTGGCCGATACCGACGGTGTAGGCGCTGGGACGGCCGTTCCACTCCCACGTGCTGTCGAACACTTCGCCGCTGTGCCAGGCCACTCCCGCGAACTGGATCACCACCCGGTCGCCTTCCTGGACCGGATCACCTTCACCTTCGATCAAGGTGATTTTCTCCAGTTGTTCCGGGGGAGGGGTAGTCGGCGATACGACCCGCGGATGCCGGTGGTTGGAGACGTCGATTCCCAGTGGCGGCTCGGTGGTTTCCTCCTGCTCTCCGGGAACTGTTTCGCCTGCCACATAGTGGTCGACGACGTCGATGACATAAGCGGTGGCCGCTGCAGTCTCCTGGCCTGCCGACGGATCCTCCGGCAGGGACAGCACGGTCCGGCTGCCTTGCTCCCATCCTGGTCCGGCATCGTCGAAAAGTTCGCCTGCACCGAGGTCGTCGACGGTGAGCAGCACGTCCGCCCCGTCCGAGAAGTTGGAGAAGACCGGTTCGCCGACCCCCTGGGAGCCGTTCCACACGTACTGCGCCATCCGCACCACGAGCAGCGCATCCTTGCCTGCTGGCAGTCCTTTGCCGGGCAGGATGGTCTGGTATTGCGGTTCTGCGGGGAGCGGCCCAGTGAACACGACGCGGGGCTCGCTCCCGAAATCCCCGGTTACTTCCGGGAGTTCACCGCCCTCCCCGGCACAGGCCGTGGCCAGCAGCAGCGCGGAGAGCGGCAACAGGAGGGCTGAGCGGAAGACACCACGAGCGGCCACGAGGCCTCCCCTCATGTGCGGAACGCCTCGGCGCGCAGGTAGACCCGGGCAGTGTCGTCGTCCATCGGCAAGACCACGGCTTCGATGTCGGCTCCGGTGGACTGGATGACGGCAGAGCATCCCCAGACGGGTTCGTTGGCGGCTGCAAGGTCGGATTCGGGGATACGCAACGTTTCTGCCTGTTCGTCGCTCACTCCTCGCGCTTGGATCAGGTAGTTGCCGACCTGTTCGCAGAGCTGGTCAGCTGCGGCTCGCGGGCCGCCGAAGGAGACCCAGTAGACCGGGCTTCCCCGGTCGTCGAGTTCCACCGTGATCTCCGGGTTTTCGGCTCCGTCAGGCAGATGCACTCCGGAGAACTCGTGGAACGCCTCCGCGGAGGCCTCCGGGGTACTGGTCGGGCTCTGCTCCACCTGCCCTCCCCTGTCCGTTGCTCCGCTGCCCTCGTCACTTCCGCAGGCGGTGGCGGCGAGCACGACGCAGGCGGCAAGCGTCGCCTGCAGGACCGTGCGCTTCATCAGAAGGTTCCTTCCCGAATCTCTTCCTGGGACTGCCCGTAGGCCAGGTACTCCCGGGCAATCCCGACCCGGTGCATCTCAGCCAAAGTCTCGTCGCTCACGGTAAAGGGTCCGATCTGGGTGCTTTTTCCGCCATCCCAGTTGTACTGGTCGCGGATATTGACCCGGGTCCTGCTCTCGTAACGCCATTCACCGCCGGGTTCACTCGGAGGATAGACGGTGATCTGTCCTGTGACGTTGTACTGGATTCCCCCCAGCGCAAAGAACCAGTCTCGCGAGTACGAGGGGGTGATGTAGAAACCTGTCCACGCGGTGTTGACAGGAAAAGTGACGGGACCGTCAACCCCTTCGGCTTGGGCCTGGGCGATAGCGGTAGCCGCGAGGTTCTCTAGCGTGGTGTCGACCTCATCACGGAATTGTGGGACGTCATTCAGCATCTGGTCCACGTCCTGTTCCAAGGGTTCGCCGCTGTTGCTAAGGAAATGCAGCAGGTTGCGGGAGGCGTTCGGCCACTTTCCGGCCATCGCATTGGCGGCGCTCTCCGCCAGTGCGCGCATCAAGCGCGCCTTTGCTTGGCTGGCGAGGGAGTCTTCCGACCCCCATTCCCCGGCTCCTTCATCGACTGGCTCCCAGGCGGGAGGCTCAGGGACCGGGGCCTGTTCGCCCGGTACTGGGTCGCCTAAACCGCTGGGCTGGTGGGGGGAAGGCCCGCAGGTGCCTGTGGTTTCCTCTGGACTGCCGTTGCGCCGCTCGCGGTCGTTGTCCGCCCTCCGGGCGTCCCGAGCCGTGTCCCGGCGGTCGTGGTCTACCCCCAGTCCGCCGGGGGCGCAGTCCTGTGGCGGGGAATCCTGGAGCGGGGTGATGCCCGCGCCGGGACCGTTGGCTTGAACCGTTGAGTAGAGCGGCGCCTCACTTCCGGACGTCGTGTGTCCCGCTGTCTCGGTCTCGCAGTCCGCTGAATCAAGGATCCGGCACACTGCCCCGGTTGCTCCGTCGCGGACCGTGGCCGCAATTCCTCCCCACGCAAAAAAGAGCACGGTGGCAATCACCGCGATCAGCGCCACGACCCCGCCGTACTCTACATATCCAGCGCCGGTGTCCTCTTGCGGAGGCGGCGGTCTCAAGCGCACGGTGCGATCACCTCGCGTTATCGGAACGGCCCAATCCTGCCTGCGGCACAGGTTCGTGGAACGGCGAGATCGTAGGCAGGAAAATGGTCGGGCAGCTAGAGCCCCAGGCATCAATTCCTTCCCGGCTGGTCCTAAGTAATTCCCGGGGATCCCGAGGGCGGCTAGGACCGAGGGCCCAACTCTTACGGCCACTGCAGATCTGTGCTTCAACGATCGGAATGCGTAAAATGCGAGCGCGTTCCCTTAACTAAGGTTCGCGGCCGTGAGCCGCGGTGGCAGAAAGCGCTGCACCGTGCCTCCTGCTTTTTCATCCCGACCGGAGCCAGCCGACGGCCACCGGTACGCCCACGCCCGCCAGCATCCCGCGGATGTGCCGCGCCCGGGAACGTCCGCGGATCTGACTTCTGAGTCGCTGCTGCGCCCTGTGCGGCGTCCGCCCCGCGAAGGGTGGCGGCGTGCCTTGTTCACCGTGAGCCGGGGCCTCATCAATCCGGGTGAGTCCCGGGCGGAGCGGCACCGCCGGGAGTTGTGCGCCCTTGTGCGCGGTCCTGCGGTGAGCGACCACCACCGGATCGTCGTACTCAGCATGAAGGGCGGGGTCGGCAAGACCACGACAGCGGTCGGACTCGGTGCTGTGCTCGCTGAAGAGCGTGGTGACCGGGTGATCGCGGTGGATGCTGCCCCCCATGGGGGCACGCTGCTGGACCGGCTGCCCACTCCCCTGCGCCCGCAGCGCCATGCCCGTGACCTGCTGGCTCGCCGGGAAACCGTGAAAAGGTACTCGGATGTGCGCGCTTTTACGGGGCAGGCGCCGTCCCGGTTGGAGTTTCTCGCTTCGGGGACTGATCCGGAGGGGTATCCGGCTCTGAGCGACGGCGACTACCGTCATCTCGCCCGGATTGTGGAGCGCTTCTACTCCATCTGCATCACCGACTGCGGCACTGGCATGCTGCATCCCGCGATGCGGGCGATTTTGGACCTGGCCGACCAGGTCATCGTGGTCTGCCCCACTTCGGTGGACGGGGCACGTTCCGCCTTGGCCACGGTGGACTGGTTGGAAACCAACGGGTATGCGGCGCTTGCCCGCTCCTGTGTCACCGTGCTGTCCCGGGTGGCGAAGTCCCCCAGTATCGACCTCGACCAGTTGGAGCGGCATTTTTCGGACCGCTGCCGGCGGGTGCTGCGCATCCCCGAGGACCCCCATTTGGAGGAGGGCGGGCCGGTTGACCTTGCCCGGCTGCGTCCCGCCACCCACCTGGCCTATCTGGAATTGGCTGCTGAGGTTGCCGCGGTCTTCCGCTGACCGCTCCCCGGGCGGTGGGCCTGCGGGCCCACGGGAAATTAGGGCCTGGGCTGCTATCCGCCCCGGTGCACTGTTTCCTACAGTGCGCTGCCATGTGCTGCTGGCCTCGAAGTGACCGCGGCGGCGCTTTTGTCGAATACGTCGCCGTTCTGGTGCTTGTCTGCGCCGCCGTGGCCGTCGTGGTGGCGTTCGTGCTCCCCCAGCCGGTCGCTGACGGAGCTGCCCGTGCTGTCTGCGTGATCCTGCAGCTCGATGACTGTGACGGACTGTCCGGGAGTGTCGAGGAGGCTGCTGACGCCGAGTACGAACCCGAGCGCTGCCTGCTCAGTCGGCAGACGGACATTGCGGGATACCAGGTTGAGGTGGTGATCACCTTCGGCACCCAGTTCTCGTTCATCCAAGAGTCGTTCTCCACCGGGGAAACCCATGTGACGCTGGTGGACACCGAGAAACTGGAGGCTTCGCTGGGGGCGGGCGCCAGTCTCAACGTGACGAAAGCGTTCCAGCTCGGCGCGGAGATCAACGTGGGGGCCGGTTTGAGCCTGCCTAACGGCAGCACCTGGGTGTTCAGCAGCCCGGAAGAGGCCGCACAGTTCATGGACGACCTGCGGACCCGGCAGCGGATCGACTTCACCAGAAGCGTCAGCCCGCTCGCCGGGTGGGTGGCTGAGTTGGTGTGGGGTCCTGACATTCCCGAGCCGGACATTGTGCGGGAGGGGTGGGAAGGCGAGCTCGGTGTGGACGGCTCCGCCGGGGCTGGTTTCGGCAACGAACGCCAGAAGGGCGGAGACGGAGGCCACGGTGGCGTTGAGGAGTGGGGGATCAACCCGAAGCTCCAAGTGGAGGGCGCGATCGGGGTGACGGCGGCGCTCAGCCAGTCCACGGACCGACGGGATGGCAGTGTCTCCACCACGTATTCGCTCGGCGGTACGGCGAGCATCGGCGCGGACTGGGTGGTCGGTGGCTGGACACCGAGCGGGGAGCGCTCAGGCACCTTGACGGTCACGAGAGACCGCGCGGGGCAGATCACGCAGCTCACGCTGACCCAGGTCGCGGCGAGCGGGGACCGGGTCACGGTGACCACTACCGAGCTGGCAGTGGAGACCGCGGCGGAGCGCGCCATGGCCGAGGAGTGGATGGGCTGGCTCGCCTACGGCCGGGTGCTTCCGCTGACGTGGGATGCTCTGGCCCCCACCGAGCTGGCGGACGATGCGGGTCCGTTCGAACGGTGGCTTTTCACCGAGGGGCGCACGTCGCGGGTGCATTACGGCAGCTCCGACAACATCCACGAGGTGAGCGGCAGCGTCAAGCTCGGGGTGAGCCTGGGGTTGGGCGGCACGTGGGGTGACGAATCGTTGCACGTCACCGGCGCCGAATATCTGGGCGCTCCCACGGACGGCGTCCGCTCCTATATCCCCTACGAAGCCTGTTCCTGAAGGAGATGTGTGGTCATGGTGGTCTGTTGGCTGGTCGGTGTGGTGGCGTGGCTGGTCTGCACCACGGTGGCGGCGGGCGTGATCGTGCACACTGCCTCGGTTGAACAGTTGTCCTCGTTCGACGGGGTGGTGCTGTGGTACGGCTCTTCCGGTTTCTTGTGCGCGCTGCTCGCTGCCGCGGTGGCGGCGCTGGCGCACCGTGGTCCGCACCGGGACCGTTGGGGCCGGGATGCTGTGGCGTCCCTGGGCGGGCCGGTGGCTGCTCTTGTCGCTAATGCTGTGCTTGCGGGGCTCCAGCCTGCTACCGACTGGGGTGGCTTCCTGGTCACCACGGTGTTGTCGCTGGCCGGTGCGGTAGCCGGGTGGCAGTTGGGGCGGGCGCTGCGGCCTTCCCCTGGATCGCGTCTTGGCGGTTAACCGTGGTGGCAGGCGACCTGGTGGTCGGTGTCGCCGAGTGGCCGCAGCGGGGGCGGCTGGCTGGTGCAGATACGCCGCTCCGCGTCGGTGAGGGTGCGGAATTTGGGGCAGCGGGTCTGGAACCGGCAGCCCACCGGCGGGTCGGTAGGGCTGGGCAGGTCTCCGGAGAGCACGGTGCGGTTGCGGTGTGCCGCGTCCGGGTCGGGGACGGGAAGGGCAGACAGGAGCGCCTGGGTGTAGGGGTGGCGGGGCGCGGTGAGGACCGGTTCGGTGGCGCCGATTTCGACGATCACCCCCAGGTGCATGACGGCGACCCGGTCGGCGACGTGGCGGACGACCGCCAGGTCGTGGGTGACGAGCAGGCAGGACAGTCCCAGGCGGGCTTGGAGTTCTGTGAGCAGGGCGAGGATGCCTGCCTGCACGGAGACGTCGAGCGCTGATACGGGTTCGTCCAGCAGCAGCAGTTTCGGGTTGAGGGCGAGGGCTCGGGCGATGCCGACTCGTTGGCGTTCGCCACCGGAAAGCTGGGCGGGGCGGCGCTGGGTGAAGGAGCTGTCGAGGCCGACGAGGGAGAGGACTTCGCGCACGCGGTGGGGGATGTCGCGGCGCGGGTAGCGGTGGATCTGCAAGGGTTCCGCCACGATTTGGGCGACGGTCATCCGCGGGTCGAGGGCGGACGAGGAGTCTTGGAAGACCACTTGGAGGTCGCGGCGGAGCGCGAACCGCTGTTGCGGGGTGAGGGTGGCCGTGTCGTGGCCGAGGACGGTGATCCGGCCGTGGGCGGGGCGGGCGAGTTCGAGGATTTCCGTGAGAAGGGTGGATTTTCCTGCTCCTGACTCGCCGACGAGGGCCAGGGTTTCGTGTTCGCGGAGGTCGAAGCTGACCCCGTCGAGGGCGTGGATCGCCCCGGCCCGGCGGCGGAAAAGGCTGCCCCGGTACAGCGGGTGGTGTTTGACGAGGCTGTCGACAGCGAGCACGGTGGACCGCTGGTCTCGGGGCGGCCGGGTCGGGGACGCGGGTGCGGGCTGGGGGTAGAGGTCGGCCGCGGTCCACTGGTGGGCGGTGATGTCGGCAAGGCGGTGGCAGGCTGCACGGTGGCCGGCGGGTGCGGTGGGGTCCACCGGTTGCAGGGGGGGGGGTTCAGCCGTGCAGGCGGGGAGTGCGATGGGGCAGCGCGGTGCGAAGGGGCACCCGCGGGGCGGGGCGGTGGGTGGGGGCGCGGTGCCGCTGATGGGCGCGGGAGGCGCGGGGTCGGTGGTGTCGACGCGGGGCAGGGCGGCGAGGAGGCCCATGGTGTAGGGCGTGCGGGGATGCCGGTACACCTCTGCCACGGTTCCCGTTTCTACGGGCTGTCCGGCGTACATGACGAGAACGCGGTCGGCGATTTCCGCGACAACGCCGAGATCGTGGGTGACGAGGACGATGGCAGCGCCGGTATCGCGGCGGATGGTGGCGAGGAGGTCGAGGATCTGGATTTGGACGGTGGGGTCGAGTGCTGTGGTGGGTTCGTCGCAGAGGATGACGTCGGGGTTGTTGGCGATCGCCATGGCGATCATGACGCGTTGACGCATTCCGCCGGAGAGTTCGTGGGGGTAGGCGTCGGGGAGGCGTTCCGCGTCGGGGATGCCGACCCGGCGGAGGAGGGCGACTATGCGGTCTTTGACTTGGGCGCGGGAGAGTCGGGGCTGGTGGAGGCGGAGGGCTTCTGCCAGGTGGAAGCCGACGGTGTGGACGGGGGTGAGGGCGGCTAGCGGGTCTTGGGACACGGTGGCGACAGTGGCTCCGCGGATCGCGGCGAGTTCCCGTTCGGTGAGGCCGAGGAGTTCTCGCCCGTGGAGTCGGATGGATCCGGTGATGCGCGTGCGGTCGGGGAGGAGGCCGAGCACGGCGAGGAGGGCCGCTGTTTTTCCGGACCCGGACTCGCCGACGATACCGAGGATTTCTCCGCGGTGGAGCTGGTAGCTGAGGCCGCGTACCGCGGGGACGGGCTGGCTGTGCGGTGTGGCGGGGAAGGTGACGTGGAGGTTGTCGACGCACAGCACGGGTTCGACTGCGGGGTGCGGTCTGGTGGTGTGGGGGGAGGACGCCGGCCCGGGGTGAGTCTCGGTTCCAGTCACGGTGTGCATCCTAGGTGGTGGACGGCTGGCGGGGACGGGGCGTGGTCAGGCGCGGTGGACGGGGATGCCGCGGGTGAGGGCGTCGCGGAGTCCTTCGCCGAGGAGGTGCACGGCGGTGACGAGGAGGACGAGCAGCCCCGTGCAGAAGCCGAACATCCACGGGTGGGTGGTGGCGTACCGGGTGCCGTGGGCGATCAGGGTGCCGAGGGACACGTCGGGGGGTTGGACGCCGAGTCCGACGTAGGACAGTCCGGTCTCGGCGAGGATCGCGGCGCTGACGTTGACGGTGACGTCTACGACGAGCAGGCCGGACAGGTTGGGCAGCAGGTGGCGGATGATGATCGTGGTGGGGGAGGCACCCAGGTAGCGGGCGGCGCGGATGTATTCGTGGTGCCGCAGGGAGCGGGTGGCGGCGCGGACCATGCGGGCGGTGACCATCCAGCCGAACGCGGCGAGCAGCAGGATCAGGGCTACCCAGCCGCCTTTGTCGACGATGGGGAAGAGGACAGCGAGGACGAGGAGGGGTGGTACGACGAGGGCGAGGTCGGTGAGCCAGGTGAGGAGGCGGTCGGGGAGGCCGGGGAAGTATCCGGTGATGGCGCCGACTACGGCGGCGAGCGCGGTGGTGAGGACGGCGACGAGCAGTCCGATGAGGAGGGATTTGCGGAGGCCGACCAGGGTGATGACGTACAGGTCTCGGCCGCTGCCGTCGGTTCCGAACCAGTGGCGTGCGGAGGGTGGTTGCAGGAAGCTTGTGTAGTCGCGTTCGGTGAAGCCCCATGGTGCGGCGAGCGGGCCGAGCCAGGCGAGCAGGGTGAGCAGGATCAGTAGCCCGGCTCCCACCAGGATGCGGGGGTGGCGGAGCCCGGCTGGCCAGCGGGCGGAGGGCGGTGCGGGGGGCCGCGGCGCGCTGGTGGCGGGGCCCGATGGGGGCATGGTGTCTCCTTGGTCGCTGGGTTCCGGCGGGCCTGGCCGGCCGGGTGTCCGGTCACGTGCGGGGCCGGCTTGACCTCTGCCACAGGTTGACGCCGAGGTCGGTGGCGTGCCGGTCGATTTCGGCGAGTTCCGCGTCGGTGAATTCCGGGGCGTGCACTGCGGCAAGGTTCTCCTCGAGTTGCTGCACGCTGCTCACCCCGATGAGTGCCGAGGTGACTCGGGGGTCGCGCAGCACCCAGGAGATCGCCATTTGGGCCAGGCTTTGGCCGCGTCGGGCCGCAATGTCGTTGAGGGCGCGGATGCGGGCGAGGTTGGCTTCGGTGAGCCAGTCCGGGGAGAGCGAGGTGCCTGCGGCGGCCCGCGAGTTGGCGGGGATGCCGTTGAGGTATTTGTCGGTGAGCATGCCTTGCGCTAGCGGGGAGAAGGCGATGCAGCCGACTCCTTCGGCTTCCAGCGTGTCGAGGAGGCCGTCGTCTTCGATCCACCGGTTGACCATGGAGTAGGAGGGTTGGTGGATGAGCAGCGGGGTGCCCATCTGCCGCAGGATGGTCGCGGCTTCGACGGTGTGCTGGGGAGAGTAGGAGGAGATGCCTACGTAGAGGGCTTTGCCGGAGCGCACTGCGGCGTCGAGGGCCGCCATGGTCTCCTCTAGGGGGGTGGAGGGGTCGTAGCGGTGGCTGTAGAAGATGTCGACGTGGTCGAGTCCTAGGCGGGCCAGGGACTGGTCGAGGCTGGCCAGGAGGTATTTGCGGGAGCTGCCGCTGCCGTAGGGGCCGGGCCACATGTCCCATCCGGCTTTGGTGGAGATCACGAGTTCGTCGCGGTAGGGACGGAAGTCTTCCCGCAGGATGCGGCCGAAGTTGAGTTCGGCGGCGCCGGGCGGCGGTCCGTAGTTGTTGGCCAGGTCGAAGTGGGTCACGCCCAGGTCGAAGGCGCGGCGCAGGATGGCGCGCTGGGTTTCCAGCGGGCGGTTGTCGCCGAAGTTGTGCCAGAGGCCGAGGGAGATGGCGGGCAGGTCAAGTCCGCTGCGCCCGGTCCTGCGGTAGGGCATGCGGCCGTTGTAGCGTTCCGGGTCCGCGCGGTAGACGCCGGCGGGGGGAACGTCGTTTCGGGGAATGTCGCCTCTATGCACCATGGGGACGATCCTGCCATGTCGGGGTTGTGCTGGATACCCCGTTCCCGCAGGGTTGGGGCCTTTCGAGGAGTGTTTGGGGTGGGCTTGACCGAGGCGGGGCCTGCGGGGTAGTGCGTCCGGGAGCCAGGGGTGGTGTCCCTGGGGCGGCGGGCGAGGCGGCAGGGGTTGGCGGGCCGGTGGTGTTTCCCGCAGGGGGGCGGGGCGGCTTCGGGTGGGCCCCGCCCCCCTGCGGGGGCCGCGGCACCGGATGCGGGGCGCGGCCCGGGGGAACGTGGTTAGGCTGAGCCCACTTTCTTGCCTCGGGTGTGCCAGATCGCGACGACGGAGGGGCGGGGGAAGTCCCCGTCAGGCCAGGTGCTGGTGGGGTTTTCCACGGTGCCGTCTTCCCCGGGGTGCTGGGGTGCGATGAAGACGGTCTTGTCGTCGGGGGTGATGAACGGGCCGCAGCATTCCGCGCCGACGGGGACGGTAGCGAAGGTTTTGAGTTCCCCGCGGTGGCAGCCTTTTACGGGCATCACGTGGAGGGCGTCGTTGACGCCGAGGGTGCCGGGCTGTCCGTCGGTGGCGATCCACAGGTTCCCGCTCTTGTCGAAGGCGATGTTGTCGGGTGAGGAGATCGCGGCGACTTTGGACTTGTCGTATCCGGCGTAGTAGGTGTCCGGGTCTTCGGGGTTGCCGCAGACGAGTACCACGGTCCAGGTGAAGGTGGTGGCCCCGGAGTCGTTGCGGTGTTCGGTGATTTCCAGGATGTGGCCGTATTTGTTGGCGGCGCGCGGGTTGGCTTCGTCGACTTGGTCGGGGCGGCGGGCAGAGTTGTTGGTGAGGGCGCAGTACACCTTGCCGGTGGCAGGGCTGGCTTCGATGTCTTCTGGCCGGTCCATCTTGGTGGCGCCGACCGCGTCAGCGGCGAGCCGAGTGTGGATGAGGACTTCTGCGACGGTGAACCCGTCGACGTAGCTGCGTTGTGCATCGCACAGCGGGATCCACTCGCCGGTGCCGTCGAATGCGCCGTCGTCGGGCAGGCGTCCCGAGCCGTCGATCTGGTCGGCAGGGCTGTTTCCGGTGAACCGGGCCACGTACAGGGTTCCTGAGTCGAGCAGGGTGTCATTGTGGCGGCGGGATCCTGGACGGTACTTCTTGTCGCTGACGAACTTGTAGATGTAGTCGAATCGTTCGTCGTCGCCCATGTAGACGGCGACCCGCCGGTCTTTGGTGAGCCGGATGGTGGCGGCTTCGTGTTTGAACCGGCCGAGCATGGTGCGTTTCCGCGGCTGCTCGTGGGGGTGGAACGGGTCGATTTCGACGATGTAGCCGAACCGGTTGGCTTCGTTGGGGTGTTTGGACAGGTCGAAGCGTTCGTCGACCCGGTCGAACCTCCGGTTGCCGCGGCGGGTGTCGCCGGAGGTGGCGATGCCGTAGCGGCGCAGAGCGGGTTTGGTTTCTTCGGGTGCGCCTTCTCCGCCGACGAAGTACTGGTTGAAGTTTTCTTCGGCGGTCAGCACCGTGCCCCAGGGGGTGATGCCGCCACCGCAGTTGTTGAGCATGCCCAGGACTCTGGTTCCTGACGGGTCGGCTGCGGTGCGCAGCAGCGGGTGCCCGGCCGCGGGCCCCGTGAGTTTCATGGGGGTGGTGGCGGTGATGCGGCGATTGTAGGGGCGCCGTCCTTTGGTGACGAGACGCCATTCCCCAGTGGTGCCGACCCGTTCGATTTCGACGACGGATCCGCCGTGTGCGGCCATGGAGATCTTGATCTGCTCCAGGTCGGCGGTAGAGCCGTCGGTGTATCCGGCGAACATGAGGTTTTCGTTGGTGTATTCGTGGTTCACCCAGAGCAGGGCTCGCCGCGAGTCAATGGGGAAGAAGCTGACGTAGTCGCAGTTGTAGCCGAATTGTTTTTCTTGGGCTTCTGCGCTCTGGTTGGCGAAGTCGAATTCGGGTGCGCCGGGGACTACCGGGTCGCCCCACCGCACGACTACCCGGTGGGCGTAGTTGCGGGGCACGGTGACGGTGTCGTCGGTGTTGGGCCGCACCGGGGTGAAGTCGAGGCGGGAGTGGGGGTGGGGGTGCGGTCCGCCGTGGTGGCCGTGGGCGTGCCCGGGTCCCGCGAGTGCCGGGTCGGCTTCGCTCACTGCCAGGGCGGAGATTCCGATGCTGACCGCGCCAGCCTGCAGCATGCCACGGCGGGACAGCACCGCGGTGTAGATGTCTCCGAAGTAGGGGTTGCTGCTGGTGTTCGGCGCTTCGTGGTAGCAGGCGTCACCGCAGCGGAACCGGCAGGTCACCCGGGAGCGTCCGCCACGGACGCCGAGGAGCGGCAGCAGTCGGCGGGGGACGTTTTCGGTCACATGTCCTCCTGGTCGTGGGCGAAAAGCGGCCCTCCCCCAATGGCGCGGAGAGGCGCGCGGTGGGTGTGGCGGGGAAGGGATCACCGGTCTGAGACCACCGTCCCGGAAACGCTGGTCGAATTCGTGAATCTGCCGTGAACCGCACCCCAATTTTGCTGGCATCGCCTGCGGTGAGGAGGGTTCTGCGTGCTTCGCAATTCTCTTCTTGCGCCAGCGGTCACATGGAGTTTTCTGCCAATTCCTTTTTGTGCACCCCCACAGTGTTTCGTGGCGATTGCTCCACGTATCCTTTTTGTGAAGAGAAGTCCAGACCTACTTGACGCTCACCCTGACACCGCGGGGCCGCTTGGGATGGCCACGCTCGCGCCGTGACCCTGCCGGGCATGGACGACCCCCACCGTGGCACCGCCCCACTAGCGCAGTCTCGCGGCCCTCACGATGGCACGGGGCACCCCGTGCCCGGGGAGTGATCACATGTACGACGTCCCGACAGTGCGGTCCACGATCCGGTCGTCTTCCCTGGTGCCCCGCCAACGTACCGGTCCTGTTGTCCCCCTGCCCTCCGAAGCACCGGCGAAGCCTATGCACGAGCGCTCTCTTCCCCACTCCAACGCGCGCGGTTTTCCTATCCGACGCCGCTTTCCTGGCCTGGCGAGCCAGATCAGACACGCCCGCCGGTTCGTGGCACGCCAGCTCGGCGACTGTCCCGAGCTCTCCACGGTCACGCTGCTGACGAGCGAGATCGCCACGAACGCGGTACGCCACAGTTCCTCGGGATCCCCTGGCGGAAAATTCGAGGTGGTAGTCCACGCCGCTGAAGGCTGGGCTCGAGTGGAAGTCCGAGACTTGGGCGGTACGCAGCTCCCCTGTCCGCAGCACCGAGACCCCTATGACGTGAGCGAGTACGGCCGCGGCTTGGATCTCGTGGAAGCCCTCGCTGCCAAGTGGGGGGTCGAGTCCCGCGCCGACGGGCTAGGGCGCACCGTCTGGTTCGAAGTGGTCTGGGATAGCACCGCGAAGACCTCCCCCACGGACCGCTGACCAGCGCACCCGGCCGCGGGGTGCGGACGCGGTAGCGCAGGACGGCAGCAGCGGGCAAAAGGGCTGCGCGCGGCGCGTGGCTGGTGACAAGGCTTCCCGCGGCATGCCCGTACTTCTCGGCACGCCTTGCAGAGTGGTGGCCGGGAATAGGCGTGGGGCCGCCGCGGTCATGCGACGGCCCCAGAGTGTCACGGCGGTGGGACAACGCCCCGACAGGTCAGTTCGTGGCGTCCTCCTTCGCTTCGGCCGGAGCGGGCTCCGACTGTCCCGCTGCGGCCCGGGCCGCGGCGAGCTCCGCCTCCCGGCGGGCCTTCCGACGTGCGAGCCTGCGCTCCTTGGCCGCTTCGGTCATGGTGTAGAGCACGGGGACCAGGATCAGGGTGAGCAGCGTGGAGCTGATCAGTCCGCCGATGACCACGATCGCCAGCGGCTGGGAGATGAACGCCCCGCCACCGGTGATCCCCAAAGCCATGGGGGTGAGCGCGCCGATCGTGGCGAGCGCGGTCATGAGCACTGGCCGCAGCCGGTGCCGCGAGCCTTCGACAACGGCCTCCCGCAGCTCCATCCCCTTGGCACGGTACTGGTTGACCAGGTCGATGAGCACGATCGCGTTGGTGACCACGATGCCGATGAGCATGAGCATGCCGATGAGCGCGGGCAGGCTCAGCGGGGTTCCGGTCACCAAGAGGAGGCCCAGCGCCCCGGTGGCCGCGAACGGGATGGAGACGAGCAGCACCAGCGGCTGGCGCAGGCTCTTGAAGGTCGCCACCATGATCAGGTAGACGATCACGACCGCGACCAGCATGGCGACACCCATCTGGGCGAACGCCTCGTTCTGGTCTTCGCTGACCCCGCCGATTTCCGCGGTCGCTCCGTCAGGCAGGTCGAGGTCGGCCAGCGCCACATACAGTTCGCTGGTGACCCGGCCGAGGTCGTCGGCGGTGGGCGTAGCCGTGACCGTGGCGGAGCGGAAGCCGTCGCTGCGGCTCAGCTCGGGCGCCTGGAGCACTTCTTCCACTTCGGCGACCGAGGAGAGTTTGACCTCGCTGCCGGTGGGAGTGGTGATCCGCAGGTTTTCGAGTTCCTTGACGGTGGCAGGGGCCTCGTCCACGCGCAGCACCATGTCGTGCTGGACGTCCTCCACGGTCACCGTGCCGACCTTGGTGCCTTGGAAGGCAGCGGTCACCGCCTGGCCGATCTGGCCTTCGGTGAGTCCCTTCTTCGCGGCTTTCTCGCCGTCGACGTGGATTTCGAAGGCGGGCTGGACGGCAGCGATGCTGCTGCGCACGTCAGCCGCCCCGGGGATGTCGCGGACAGTCTCCTCGACGAGTTCGGTCGCTTCGGCGAGTGTCTCGGCGTCGTCGGCCTTGACGACCACTTCCAGCACGGAGCCGAAGCCGCCGGTGGCGTCGATCCGGGCTTCCGCCTCGGTGTCGATCTCCTCGAGGATCTCGCGCAGCTGCTCGCGGTAGGCGAGCTGGTCCCCGTCGGGGTTGGTGGTGATGGTGTAGGTGATGCTGTCCGCGCCGCCGAACAGGCCGCCGAACATCCCCCCGCCGCCGAAGGTCGCCTGGTAGGACTCGATCCAGGCGACTTTCTCCAATGCTTCTTCGACTTTGGCTGCTTCGGCGTCGGCAGCCTCCAGGGAGGTGCCCACCGGAAGCTCCTGGACGACGCTGACCGTGTTCTGTCCCTGGTCTTCCAGGAAGTTCGTCTTGATGAACGGGGTCATCCCCAGCGTGCCGAGGAAGATCACGCCGGCGGCCAGCAGCGTGGTCCAGCGGTACTTGGTGGCCCAGCGGATCACCGGCAGGTAGCTGCGCTGCAGCGGGGAGCGCAGTTCCCGCTGGTACTCCTCTGCCTTGATGCGTTCCAGCTCCTCGGGCGGAACGACTTTGGGCTTCATGAACCAGTAGGCGAGGACCGGAATGATCGTGAGGGAGACCAGCAGGGACGCAGCGAGCGCGATGCTGACGGTCACCGCGAACGGCCGGAACAGTTCGCCTACTTCTCCGCTGACGAATCCGATGGGCAGGAACACCGCGATGGTGGTCAGCGTGGCCGAGGTGATGGCCACCGCCACCTCGCGCACCCCGGTGAGCACGGCGGTGTGCTTGTCTTCGCCGTAGCTCAGGTGGCGTTTGATGTTCTCCAGGACGACGATGGAGTCGTCCACCACACGCCCCACGGCCACGGTCAACCCGCCCAGGGTGAGCAGGTTGAGCGTGTAGTCGAAGCTCCACATGCCCAGGATCGCGATGAGGAGCGACACCGGGATGGAGACCGCGGTGACGATGGTGGAGCGGACCGACAGCAGGAAGACCAGGATGATGAGGACCGCGAATCCGAGGCCCAGGAGGCCTTCCTCCGCCATGGCGGCGATGGAGTCGTTGATGAACGGCGCCTGGTCGAACACCACGGTGATGCTGATGTCGTCACCGAGCTGGTCGGCGATGTCGGTGGCGCGCTCCTGAACCTTTTCGGAGACTTCGACGGTGTTGCCGTCGGGGGTCTTGGTGACCAGGATGCCGAGGCTCGGTTCGCCGTTGGTCCGGGTGATGCTGGTGGCTTCGTCGAGCACCAGTTCAACGTCGGCGACCTCGGAGAGCTGCACGGGTTCCGGGGCCCGGGCTCCCGGCATGCCGGGGATCGCTGCTGCGGCTGCGCCGCTGGGCGTCAGCCAGATGTTCTCCACGTCCTCGAGCGACTCCAACCGGCCGCCGGTGGTGACGGTGAGCGTGCGGTCGTCTTCAGTGATCTGCCCACCGGGTAGAAGGCGTCCACTGGCTTGCAGCGCGGTAGTGAGGTCGGCGACGGTGTAGCCGGCCTTCTCCAGCTTGTCCTCGTCGGGGGTGACGACCACGGTGGACTCGCGGATCCCGGTGACTTGGACGGCGCGCACCCCGCTGATGGACTCCAGTTCGGGGACGAGCAGGTCTTCGATGGGTTCGGCGAGTTTCTGGGCGTCGTCGTCGCTGGTTCCGACGGCGAGCATGACCACCGGGATGTCGTCCATGCCGAAAGCCATGACGTAGGGGTCGACGTCCTCCGGCAGGAACGGTTCGACCTGGTCGACGGCTTTTTGCAGGGAGCGGACGACGTCGTCGGTGGAGTCGCCGTAGTCGAACTCCGCAATGATCTGGGCGGTTCCGGTACTCGAGGTGGAGGTGTAGCTCGTCACCCCGGGGACGCCTTTGACCGCCTGTTCCAGGACTTGGGTGACGTCGTTCTCGACGACTTGCGGCGAGGCTCCTTGGTACTGGGCGCCGACGACGGCCATGGGCACGTCGAATGACGGCATGAGTTCGCGCTTCATGGACCCTGCTGAGATCGCACCGAAGATCAGTGCGCTGAGGGTGACCAGCAGGATCAGCGCCCGGTTGCCAAGGCTGAGCTTGGCCAAGTGAGACATGAGTAGGGGCTCCTCAACCAGGATGGTTTCACGTCGGATGGGAACACCGCTGGGATGAGCGGTCGTTGATGATCCGTCCCGCGCCGCTGTACGGAGGCACGCGGGGGCTGTAGCCGGGCACGCGGTTCCACGATACTTCGCGTGGCATTGAAAATCATGCCAGAGTGATACAAATCGGGGATATGTCAGGGATTGATCGGGAGCCGATCAGGGCTGGAAGCGGGAACCTGAATGGACAGCGGCGCGTCAGACACTAAACGCGAGTTGATTGACCGGCTGCGGGACTTAGAAATACGTCAGCTCAAGTTGTTTCTGCGGGACCGTTCGTTGCCGCTGCTGAGCACCACGTTGACGATCCAGCAGCTCAAAGTTCTGGTGGCTTTGGCCATCGACGGCAACACGCCGACCCACGAATTGGCCGAACGGGTCGGTGTGAGTGTTGCCACACTCACGGGAATCGTGGACCGGCTGGCGGCGCGCTCTTTGGTGTTCCGCCGCGAGGATCCCGCGGACCGGCGGGTGCGCCGGGTGGATCTCACCGAGGAGGGCCGAGCCCTCGTGAATGACATGTGGGGTGCGAGCCATAAGCGCATGTCCGAGGCGTTGCAGACGTTGGACGTGGAGACGCTGCGCAGTCTCGTCCGCGGGGCAGAGGCGCTGTATGCGGCGCTGCTACGGTCTTCTCCGAGCACGTCAGCCGGCTGGGAGAGGTGAGTGAGGGTGTCCCCCGGAGAGCAGTCGGCCGCACAGGCGCGGGAACAGGAGGTGCTCGCCGCACTGGCCGCGCTGGGCGGCTACTTCGACCTGCGTCTCCTTACCGCGGATGCAGCCCCCGCCGGCTTGCGCTCTTTTGCCGAACTGTATGACTGCCCCGACGTGGTGGCGGCCCGGATGGCGTGGGTGGCGGACCGGTTCGGTCCGGTGGAACCGCGGGTGGCCGCTTCAGTGACCCACTTGGGTTTCGCTGCCCGTCTCGTCTCCCCAGCGCTGGCCGCGGCCTGTGCCGGGGTAGTGGTGGACATCCCACCGGCCTCGCTGCTGTGGGAGCCGAACACCGAGCAGGTCACCTCGTGGTTGTCCGGCCCCTACCGTTTCGCGGCTGCTCCGGCAGCAGCGGCGGAGGTCGCTCAAGCGTTGGCGGGGACTCTGCTCGAACGCCACTTGGTTCCGCTCGGTGCGGCCGTGCGCGACAGGACCCGGATCTCCCCTCGCCTGCTGTGGGGCAATGTGGCCGCGGCGGTCGGCGGCGCTGTGATGATGATCTCGCTGCACCGTCCAGAGTGGGCGGACCGTGCCGCTGCTGTTGCCGCAGCGCTTCTCGAACGGCCGCCGCTGGCGGGTTTGGGGCGGCTCGTCCAACCCGACGCGGGGCGGCCGCACCGGTTTTTTGTGCGCCGCTCGTGCTGCTTGTACTACCGGGCACCGGGCGGCAGCAAGTGCGGGGACTGTGCCTTGCTGGATGAGGACACCCGGGCCCGCCAGTGGCAGGAGATCCTGTCCGCGGGGGAAGGCTCCGCACAGGCCTAGTCGATCGGCACGGGAACCGTCTCGCCTGGGGGGACGTGGGCGACGGCGACGCCCCAGACCACGCGCAGCAGATCTTCGAGGGCGTGGCGCAGGGAGTCGTCCACCAGGGAGTAGCGGGTCTGCCTTCCTTGGGAGCTTGCCCGGACTAGTCCGCATTCCCGCAGGCACGACAGGTGGTTGGAGACGTTCTGCCGGGTGAGTCCTAGTTGCTCGGCGAGTTGTGCAGGGTATGCGGGACCGTCGAGCAGGACCAGCAGCAGGCGACATCGCGTGGGATCGGCGAGTGCCCGTCCCAGGCGCCGGATCGCGGAGAGACGCTGGTCGGATGTCAGCATAATCACCATATTACACTCTTTACTGTATAGACAGTGCAGACTGTATAAACAGTGATGGCTGAACTATCGCTGCCGCTTCGGCCCCACCAGACCGGAACGAAAGGGAAGGTATGGGTCACCACCACCATCACACCGCCGCGGGCGCCCACCGCGGGCGTCTCCTGCTGGTCCTCGCGCTGACCCTCAGCGTCATGGCGTTCCAGGTCGTCGGGGGCCTCGCTGCGGGCAGCCTGGCACTGCTCGGTGATGCCGGGCACATGGCGGTCGACGCCTTCGGGATCTTGGTAGCGCTGTTCGCGATCTGGATCGCCAACCAGCCGTCCACCGACGAACGCACGTTCGGTCTGAAACGGGCGGAAATCCTCGCGGCCGCGCTCAACGCCCTCCTCTTGTTCGCGCTCTGCGGCTTCATCGGCTACGAGGCTGTCCGCCGACTCCTGGACCCCCAACCGGTGAGCGCCTCCACGATGGTGGTTTTCTCGACCGTCGGCCTCCTCGCCAATCTCATCGCCCTCGGGCTGCTGCGACGCGGCCAGGCCGAGAGCCTGAACTTGCGCGGTGCCTACCTGGAAGTGCTGGGCGACCTCCTCTCCTCAGCGGGTGTCGTCGTCACCGCCCTCATCATCTGGCTCACCGGGTGGCACTGGGCGGACTCTGTGGTGTCGATCGCTATCGCCCTGTTCATCGCGCCGCGAGCCTGGCATCTGCTCAACGAGGCCCTTCGCATTCTGTTGGAAGCAACCCCCCGCGGCCTCGACCTCAGCGAAGTCCGCCGCCACTTGCAGACCCACCCCAATGTGGTCGACGTCCACGACCTTCACGCGTGGACCATCACCTCGGGCATGCCGGTGCTCTCCGCCCACGTCGTAGTCGAGGATTCCGCTCTGGCCGACAGCGGACGCCTCCTGGCCCGGCTCCACGACTGCCTGTCGACGCACTTCTCCATCGACCACTCCACCATCCAAGTGGAGCCGGTGGGGCACGCCCACCACGAGAACGCCTGCCGCGCCTGAGCCCCTGCTGCCCGAGCGCAGCGCCCCGCCGCAGCAGCGCACCCACCGGAAAGGCTCGCACAATGGCACGCTCGGACAGGGACAGCCGGAGCAGCCCGGCTCCGCTGCGGCGCACACCCCGGACTTTGAAGACCTCGTATTTCCGGGGGGACGGTCCACAGCCTGCGGGCCAGACCGGCATCATTCTGGACAGCCCGGCCACAGTCCTGGCATAGTTCCGTCCCAGCCCGAGGCAGCACGGCTGTAGCCTCGGCATGGGTGTGCCGGGAAGTCTGGTCGGCGTGGTGGTCAATCAACCTTGGGGGGACAGCCATGCCCACGCGCCCGGCCCGCAGCGGGCTGCACTCGCTTGCTCAACTGCTCCGCTCCGACGTGGTGGGCGGCTTTCTCCTCATCGGAGGCGCGCTTACCGCGCTGATCTGGGCCAATTCCCCGTTCGGGCACGTCTATGAGGCCCTGCGGAGCTTCTCCTTCGGACCGGAAGCACTCCACCTGCACCTCACCGTCGAAGCGTGGGTTGCCGACGGTCTGCTCGCCATCTTCTTCTTCGTCGTCGGCAACGAGCTCAAACAAGAGTTCGTCCACGGAGAGCTGCGCAACCCCCGCCGGGCGATGCTCCCTATCGTCGCTGCCGTGTGCGGGATGGCGGTTCCTGCCCTGATCTACGCGGCCTTCAACGCCGGTAATCCGGCCCGCCTCCCCGGGTGGGGAATCCCGATGGCCACCGACATCGCCTTCGCAGTCGCGATCCTGGCGGTGGTCGGCCGCCACCTGCCCTCCCCGCTCCGCACATTCCTGCTCACCTTGGCCATCGTGGACGACCTCGGTGCAATCATCGTCATCGCGGTCTTCTACACCGCTTCCCTCTCCTTCCTGCCCCTGATCGGTGCGGGGATGCTGCTCGCGGTCTTCGGCTACCTGCAGCGCGGGCGGGGCGTGGCGGCCCGCCTCAACTCCGCGGCCCTGCCCAACTGGGTGGTCTACCTTCCGCTCGCCGGCGTGATCTGGGCCCTCGTCCACGCCAGCGGAGTGCACGCCACGATCGCCGGGGTCGCCATGGGGCTGCTCATGCGCACGGTGCCGCTCGCCGGAGAAAAAGAGTCCCCCAGCCACCGTCTCGCCCACCTTCTCGGCCCGTGGTCGTCCGGGCTGGTGCTTCCGGTGTTCGCGGTGATGTCCGCAGGCGTCGTTTTTGCGGGCGGGCTCGGCGCGGTACTCGACGACACGGCCGCGCTCGGCATCATCGCCGGTCTCGTCGTCGGGAAAACAGTGGGTATCGCCGGCGGCTCCTGGGTGACCACCAAACTCACTGCCGCGGAACTGAGCCCGGCGCTGCGTTGGATCGACATCACCGGCATGGCCCTGCTGGCGGGGATCGGGTTCACCGTCTCCCTGCTGATTACCGACCTGTCTTTCCCCGACTATCCGGAGGCGCTGGTGCACGCGAAAGCCGGGGTGCTGTTGGCCTCGCTGCTGGCCACCGTGCTGGGGGCCGTGGTGCTGGCCGTGCGCAACGCCCACTACCGGAAGCTGCGCCAGGCGGTTTCCCCGCAATGACGACGGCCGTGCTAGCCCAAGAGGGCTCCTCTCCCCTGCGCAAGCGCACGTCGGCTCGCCCCACTGGAGGCGCAGCGCTAGGTTGGAACGTCACGGACCGGCCATAGTCGGCAATCACTGAGGTGGAAACGGCAGGCCAAGGATGGGGGAACGACTACGGGGTCTGCGCAGCAAGGCGGTACGCCTGTCGCACCGCCTCCCGTTCGGGGTGCTCTTCCCCCGTGCTTCCCGCATCCTGTGGGGCAAGCCCGCCCGGATCCTGGCGTCCCTGTTCGGCGCGGTGATCCTGCTCGGTACCGGGCTGCTCCTGCTCCCGGTAGCGCAGCAGACCCAGGTCTCCCCCGTGGAAGCCCTGTTCACCGCGACCAGTGCGCTGTGTGTGGCCGGGCTGAGCATCACCGATCCTGCTCACGACTGGTCGTTCTTCGGGCAACTGGTCATCCTCGGGCTGATCCAGGTCGGCGGCATCGGCATCATGACCCTGGCCTCGCTCCTGGGGATGGTGGTGATCCGCCGCTTCGGGCTGCGCATGCAGTTGTCGGTGCAGAGCGAGCAGCGCACGCTGAACGTGGGTGGCACCCGCGAAGTCGTGTGGCGTATTGCTGCGACCAGCGTGATCTGCGAGGCTGTCCTCGCGCTTCTCCTCATCCCCCGGATGTGGCTAGGCCACGGGCTGCCATTGCCGGAGGCGGTCTACAGCGGTGTCTTCCACTCTGTGTCGGCCTTCAACAACGCTGGCCTGTCCCTCTACCCCGACAGCCTCACCCGGTTTGCGGGGGACCCGCTGGTCTTAGTCCCCATCATGGCGGCCACAGTGCTCGGCGGCCTGGGGTTCCCGGTCCTTTTGGAGCTGCGCAAGCATCTGCGCACCCCGCGGCGGTGGAGCCTGCACACGAAGATGACGGTGTGGACGTCGCTCCTCCTCTTTGTCGGTGGCATGGTCGTGGTGACCGCCTTGGAGTGGGGGAACCCCGCAACCCTGGGGCCGCTTCCCTGGCCGCACAAGCTGCTCGACGGCGCGTTCCACGGGGTGATGCCGCGCAGCGGCGGGTTCAACGTGGTGCCGGTGGACGCGATGGAGTCCCACACCCTCCTCGTCACGATCATGCTGATGTTCGTGGGCGGGGGAAGCGCGGGGACCGCCGGCGGGATCAAGGTCAGCACGTTCGCGGTGATCTGGCTCGTGGTGTGGGCGGAGATCCGGGGCCACCCGCAGGTGCACGCGTTCGGCCGCAGGCTGTCTGCCGGGGCGATCCGCCAGGCGCTGAGCCTCACGTTCCTGTCGATGACGGTGATCGCTCTTGCGACGGTCTATTTGACCGCGGTCTCCCCTTTCTCTTCCCAGGAGGTCCTGTTCGACGTGGTCTCGGCTTTCGGGGTGGTCGGCCTGTCGACGGGGGTCGCTGCCGGACTGCCCCAGCACGGCCAGGTCCTGTTGGTCATACTGATGTTCGCGGGACGGCTCGGTCCGATTACTTTTGCGTCTGCCCTCGCGCTGCGGGAGCGCACTCGGCGCTACGACCTGCCTGAGGGCCGTCCTGTCATCGGCTGACACCACGAGGAGCGGTAGTGCCACGCAGTTCAGCAGACGACCGGCGGGTGCTTGTCATCGGTCTTGGCCGGTTCGGTGGTTCATTGTCCGAGGCACTGGTGTCTCACGGCTGGGAAGTGCTGGGCGTGGACAACAATCCCCGCCGCGTGCAGTCCTATGCCGACATCCTCACGCACACCGTGGTCGCTGACACCACGGACGACGAGACGCTGCGCCAGATCGGCGCGCACGAGTTCTCCCGGGCAGTGGTGGCGATCGGCAGCCATCTCGAGGAGAGCATTCTCACCACGTCCTTGCTGGTGGACATGGGGGTGCCCCATATCTGGGCGAAGGCCGTCAGTCGGCGCCACGGCCGCATCCTCCAGCAGATCGGCGCCCACCACGTCGTCTTGCCCGAGCACGACATGGGAGAGCGGGTAGCCCACCTGCTGTCGGGGCGGATGCTCGACTACGTGGAGATTGAAGAGAACTTCGCGTTGGGGAAGACCCGGGCTCCGATGGAGATCGTCGGCCGCAGGCTCGGGGAGAGTGGGGTGCGGTCCAGCCACGGCATCACCGTGGTGTCGATCAAGCGGCATGGCGGGTCGTTCACCTATGCCACCGCGGACACCGTCCCGCAGAAGGGGGACATCATCATCGTCGCCGGGAGGACCGAGGACGTGGAGCGGTTCGCCGAGCTGCAGTAGTCCCGGCAAAGCAGACAAACCCCGAGATTGACAATGATTTTCACTTTCACGACAATGTTTTCATGCATTCTGGGATACCGACAAAAGTGCTCACGGCAGGGGTCGCGGGGACACTGCTCGCCAGCCTCACCGCGTGCGGAAGCGGCAGCGCGAGCGGCTCCGGGGTCCACATCGTCACCAGCGTCTACCCCCTAGAGTGGCTGGCCTCCCAGGTCGGCGGCGACGCTGTCACGGTCACCAACCTCACCGAGGCCGGAGCCGACCCGCACGAAGTAGAGCTGAGCCCGCGCCAGATCGGTACGGTCGCCGACGCCGACCTCGTCCTCCACATCCGGGGGTTGCAGCCTGCAGTCGACGACGCAGTGGACCAGCACGCCGCAGACCGCTTCCTGGACCCAGCGGACGTGGTGGACCTGCTTCCGGTATCCAGCGCAGACCACGAGCACGACGGCCATGCCGAGGAGCAGCACAGCGGAGCCGACTCCCACAGCCACGGTGGAAAGGACCCGCACCTGTGGCTGGACCCGGAGCGGTTAGCCGAGGTCTCCGCAGCGCTCGCCGACCGGCTGAGCGACATCGACCCCGACCATGCAGCGGCCTACCAGGAAAACCATGAGGCGGTCGCCGGAGAGTTGAGCGACCTGAGCGCCGCCTACACCGAAAGCCTGGACACCTGCGCCCGGCGCGAGATCGTGGTCACCCACGCCGCCTTCGGCTACCTGGCTGAGATGCACGACTTGGAGCAGATCAGCGTTACGGGGATCGACTCCCACCACGAGGACCCCTCCCCCGCCCGGATCGCTGCGGTCGTGCGCGAAATCGACGAGCACGGCGTCACCACGGTGTTCACTTCTCCGCTCGCCGACCCCGCGATCGCTGAGACGATTGCGTCAGAGACCGGGGCTGAGATCGCGCTCCTGGACCCCCTCGAAAGCCTCACCGACGACTCCCCAGGTACCGATTACCTCTCGGTGATGCGGGCCAACCTCGACGCTCTGGTCTCCGCCTTGGGCTGCTCCTGACCCTTGTTCCGCTGCTGCCTTCCGCGCCCTCCCGCCCCTTTTCCGGAAAGATAACGATCGCGCCACAGCCACCCAATCTTTCATCCCTTTTGTCAGCTTTACACGCCTAAAATCCGAAAATTTCGGGCACGCATCCGCTCTTTCCTCCCGGCGGGAGGCGCCATCATCTCAGCAATTTCTCGGAGAACTCTCATACTCATGCGCTATCCTGAACGAAATCCAATGCGCGTGCACGTGCATTTGGCGGTGCATACGAACGGGTGTATTCCCGCACGAACGCTGACAGAGGGAGCGTGCAGTGAACGCTTACAATGGCATTTCCGCCGCTGAACTGGGCGATGTCACCTGGCAGAAGAGCCGCCGCAGCAACTCGATCGGCAACTGTGTGGAGATGGCCAGGCTGGCCGACGGCTCTATTGCCGTGCGCAACTCCCGCTTCCCCGACGGCCCCGCCCTGATTTACACCCAAGCCGAGATCAACGCCCTGATCCTGGGCATCAAGGACGGTGACTTCGACAACCTGCTCGGCTAGACGACGGGCATCGGCCCCGGCGTGAAAGCGCCGGGGCTTTTGCTGTTCTGCGCTTGACCTGCAGCACAGCCTGCCGGCGCACCCGCGGCGCAATCGGTCCGCGCGGGCGGGCTGCACACGGCGCTGCGGTCCCCGCCCGAGGACAGCTCAGCTTGCTGGCCCGCGGGACGCGGTCATGCCTCCCGCGGCCCCGGGCGTACGGACCGCTTTACTCCTCGAGCTCCTTGATCATCTTCTGGAGCATCTTGCGTGTCTGGTCCGGGCGCTCCGCAACCACCGCCAGCCACTCCAGAGTCATGGTGTACTGCTCGACGTCAGCGCGCTTCTCCTGGAAGAGACAGCTCGTCAACTGCTCCACGTAGACCACGTCGGGCAGGTCGTACTCCGGGTAGCGCAGGATCGTGAACGACCCGGTCTCCGCCGCGAACACGCCCTGGTGGAAGGGGACGATCTGCAGCGTGATGTTGGGGGCCATGCTGAGGTCATACAGGTGCTCCAACTGGGCGCGCATCACCTCAGGCGTGCCCACCGGTCGCCGCACCGCGGGCTCATCGATGATCACCCACAGCTTGACATTGTGGTTCTTCCGGATGCGCTCCTGCCGGCGCATGCGTGTGGCGATCCGGTGCCGGGCCGTATCGTCCAGCTTCTTCCTACCGCCGCGGGTCACCACCGCGCGGGCGTAGTCCTCGGTCTGCAAAAGCCCTGGGACGAACTGGGTCTCATAGACCCGCAGTTGGGTGGCGGCTTCCTCCATGCCCACGTAGGACTGGAACCAGCTCGGCAGGGAGTCGCCGTACTGCTGCCACCAGCCAGGCTCGTTGGCTTCGCGCGCCAGCTTGAGGAATGAGTCGCGAACCGCCTCGTCCTCCACTCCGTAGAACGTCAGCAGGTCCTCGACGTCACGGGTTTTGAAACCGACGCGGCCCAGCTCGATGCGGCTGATCTTGGATTCGGAACCGCGGATTTTGTACGCGGCGTCAGCTCGGGAGATCCCTTTGGCTTCCCGCAGCCGGCGGAGCTGGGAACCGAGCAGCATGCGCCGTACTGTCGGGCCGCTCCCCGGCTCTGGCTGAGCCACATTCACCGCTGCTTCCTCCCCACCCAGTGGCTCGTCAAAAACCCATTCCCGCGGGACTCTCTCCCGTACCACGTTGTTCTAATGGTTACACGATATCGCCTAAGAGTCCGGGTTTTCCGTGGTTCTATGCCGCAATCACCTGAAAAAGCCCCACGGACCGGAAGGCTGCGGTTTCTCCGGCTCACTCCCCTGGGTCACCCGAAAAGCGCCCAGACGAACTTGCCGCCCGCCACGGTCGGGACCACGCCCCAGCGGCGGCTGAAACAGGAGATGAGCTGGAGCCCTCGCCCAGTTTCTGCCATAAAGTCCGGTTCTCTGCGCTGCGGTATTAAGTCGCTGCTATCGCGGACCGCGCAGATGAATTCTGCTCCGCGGCGCATCACGCTGAGCTGGATGATGTTCTCCTGCTCTTTCCCGATCCGGGGGACGGCGTGTCGCAGCGCATTGGTGACGAGTTCGGAGACCACGAGCTCGACGTCGCTGGCGTACCGGACCATTCCCCACTCACGCAGGGCTGCCATAGCGAGTTCGCGGGCGAGCTTCACGGCACCGTAATCCGGGGCCAAGCTCCACAGCAGGCTGTCGTAGCTGGCTGTCCCCGGGTAGGAGTTCCACCGTGACAGCCCATTGCGCAGCGGGGTAAGCCACCAAGCGCGCTCTGCCGCGACAAGAGTTGGTGTTGGCGCCGCTTCCTGTCCGGGCGTCCTCTTGACAAACCTCTGGGAAGAATGTCCGGTCACCGCGATCCCCTTGCCGTCGTCTCGAGCGCTCGCAGGTAAGAGGACTATGCAAATGCAAGGATCGTATGCACGTGCACGTGCCTCTCGGAAGGCATCCTAGAACATTCGCTCCGGTTATCTGTTGAAGAGCGAACAAAAAAGGCTGCGATTCTGCCGCACTTTCCAGGACAGCAGTGAACTTTCCTGGCACCACCTAATACGAACTGGGAAGACTCCACCCCGTGGCCCACACCGCGCCGGCGGTGCCTGCTCCGCTGAATGCTGTATCCCATCCCGCCTTGCGGGCGTTCCCACAGCAGGCGCACAGGAAACCACCCCTGACATACCATCCAGTCGGTACGACTGGTTAGGATCGCCTCAACCGTGCACTGGACGGCCGGGTCCGGACCGGTTCACCGACTGTCATTGGAGGAGACACCATGCCCCAGACCCCTCGTGTCGCAATCGTCACGGGTGCGGCCCGTGGAATCGGCGCCGCCACCGCGCAGCGCCTGGCCGCCGAAGGGCACGCGGTCGCAGTACTCGACCTCACCAAGGAGAGCGCGCAGGCCACGGTGGACGCGATCACCGAAGCCGGAGGCAAAGCGATCGCCCTCGGTGCGGACGTCAGCGACACCCAGCAGGTTGAAGCCGCGGTCAAGGAGACCGCAGAACGGCTCGGCCCGCCGACCATCCTGGTGAACAACGCCGGGGTGATCCGCGACAACCTGCTGTTCAAGATGACCGACGATGACTGGGACACCGTGATGCGGGTCCACCTGCGCGGTGCGTTCCTCATGTCGCGGGCAGCCCAGGCCTATATGACCGAGCAAGGCTGGGGCCGCATCATCAACCTGTCCAGCAGCTCGGCGCTAGGCAACCGCGGACAGGCCAACTACTCCGCAGCCAAAGCCGGCCTGCAGGGCTTCACCAAGACGCTAGCGATCGAACTCGGGAAATTCGGCGTCACCGCCAACGCGGTCGCTCCCGGATTCATCGTCACCGACATGACACGGGCCACCGCCCAGCGGATCGGCGTGGACTTCGAAGAATTCAAGGCGGCCCGCGCCGCCCAGATCCCGGTGCGCCGGGTCGGTGTGCCCGAGGACATCGCCGCCACCGTGGCTTTCCTCGCCAGTGAAGAAGCCGGCTACATCTCCGGACAGGTGATCTACGTCGCCGGCGGCCCGCTGGACTAGTTCCGCCCGCGGAGGACGGCAGCGCGGACCGCTTCGCCCCCGCGCGGCCAGTACCGCTGCCCCTCCCGTTTTGAGCCGCGCGGGGGACCGGGACGGCCCTGGTCCTCCCGCGCGGAATGCCCCTCCCGCTCCTCCAGGAAGGTTGTGACGTGACCCCGTCCTCTGAGGCTCCACCGGATGCCGCGGAACTACGCGCCCGCGTCGCCGCATTCGTCGCGGAACACGACCCCGCCACCACCGACCAGACCGAGTTCCTCGCCGCCCGGTACGACGCGGGCCTTGCCTGGGTGCACTTCCCCAAAGGCGCGGGCGGGCTCGGCGCTCCCCGCGCGTTGCAGAACGTCGTCGACGCGGAGTTCGAACGCTTCGGTTTCGTCCCCGTCGACCGGGAAGGCCTCGTGATCGGCCTGGGCATGGCGGCCCCCACCATCGCTGCCTTCGGCACCCCGGAGCAGCGTGACCGCTTCCTCAAACCGATCTACACCGGGGAAGAAGTCTGGTGTCAGTTGTTCAGCGAGCCCGGAGCCGGATCAGACCTGGCCGCCGTCGGCACCCGCGCGGTCCGCGACGGAACAGACTGGGTGATCGACGGCCACAAAGTGTGGACCTCGCTGGCGCACCGGGCCCAGTGGGCCATCCTGCTGGCCCGCACCGACCCGGACGTGCCGAAGCACCGCGGCCTGACCTACTTCCTCTGCGATATGACCGCCCCGGGGGTCACGGTGCGCCCGCTGCGCCAGATGACCGGGGAAGCCGAATTCAACGAGGTATACCTGGACGGGGTGCGGATCCCCGACAGCCTCCGGCTCGGCGGGGTCGGGGAAGGGTGGAAGGTCGCGCAGACCACGCTGATGAACGAGCGGGTCTCCATCGGCGGCCGCCCCGAACCCCGGGAAGGCGGGCTCATCGGCATAGTCAGCGACCTGTGGCGGAGCCGTCCCGACCTGCGCACCCGTGGACTCCACGAGGAGCTTCTGCGGCTGTGGGTCGCCGCGGAAGCCGCCCGGTTGACCAAGGAGCGGCTGCGCCAGCAGCTCGCCGCGGGCCAGCCCGGCCCTGAAGGATCGGCGACCAAACTCTCCTTCGCTGAACTCAACCAGCGCATCAGCGGTCTGGAACTGGAGCTCCGCGGGGTGGAAGGACTCACCTACGACGACTGGACCTTCCGCCGCCCGGAGAAACCGGACCTGCTGGGTCGGGGCCCCGGCTTCCGCTACCTGCGCGCCAAAGGCAACTCGATCGAGGGCGGAACCTCAGAGATCTTGCGCACCATCATCGCCGAACGCGTCCTGGGACTGCCCCCGGAACCCCGGGCCGACAAAGACCTCGCCTGGAAGGACCTGCCCCGTTGAGCGAATCCGAGCTGAATCTGCTGTACAGCGAGATCGAGCAGGAGCTGCGCGCCAGCGTCCGGGAGCTGCTGGCCCACCGGTGCCCATGGCAGTCCGTCCTCGACCGTGTCTCGCACCATGCTCCGGCAGAGGTCACCGACCGTGCCCTGTGGCAGGAACTGGCGGAGCTGGACGTCCTCGGCCTCTTCGTTCCCGAAACGCTCGGGGGCGCCGGCGCTACGGCACGGGAGGCGTCGTCCGTCGCTGAAGAGCTGGGCCGGGCCGTAGCCCCGGTCCCGTTCCTCGGCAGCGCCGTGCTGGCCACCGGTGCCCTGGTGGCGCTGGGCACTGCAGAGGAGCAGGTGCGCGCCCTGCTCACGGACCTGGCAGCCGGGCAGCGCTGCGCCACACTGGTAGTGCCGCTACCCACGGCCCCCGGGTCTGGCTTCCCCTCCCAGGTCCGCGCGGACGGCTCCCAGTTGACGGGCACGGTTCCCGGCGTGGTGGACGCGCTCAGCGCGGACGTGCTGGTCGTGCCCGCTCTCGGCGCGGAGGGACCCGGCCTGTACCTGCTCCCCGCCGACCAGGCGACCCTGAGTCCTGTGGTGAGCCTGGACCAGACCCGGCCGCTCGCCGAAGTGACCCTCACCGGTGCCGAAGCGACCAGGGTGGCCGTCGGCCAGCAGGCGGTCGACGCAGTGGAGGCCGCACTGCTCACCGGCGCGGTCCTGTTGGCCGCAGAGCAGCTCGGCACTGCTGAGTGGGCGTTCGACACGACCGTGGCCTACCTGAAGGAGCGCGTGCAGTTCGCCCGCCCGATCGGTTCTTTCCAAGCGCTCAAGCATCGGGTTGCCGACCTGTGGGTACTGCTCGCCCAAGCCAGAGCCGTGGTGCGGCATGCGGCGAGTGCGCTCGCCGCTGACTCGGAGGACCTCCCGCTTGCTGCGGCGCTCGCTCAAGCCTTTGTGTCCGAGGTCGCGGTGAAGGTCACGGAGGAAGCAGTGCAGTTGCACGGGGGGATCGGCTTCACCTGGGAGCATCCGGTCCACCTGTACCTGAAGCGCGCCAAGAGCGCGTCGCTCAGCCTGGGGACGGCGGACCGGCACCGGGCGCGGATCGCGGATCTCGTGGGTCTTCCTCCCGCCCCGTGACGGGGGTGCCGGGGCCTGAGGGGGGCGGTCCCGGCACTTTTCCTCGGCCGGGTCACTGTCTCGTTGCGTCGCTGAGCGCGGCGGCCACCTCGGCAACGACGTGTTCGATGCGGGCGATGCCGCCGGCGTAGTCGCGGTGGCGGTCGGAGAGCACGACGATCAGGTATTCGTGTTCTGCCCCCGCGACTCGGCCCGCGCTGGTGAGCACCCACCGGTCTCCGTCGCTGCTCCGGGGCACCCAGCCGTTCTTCAGTTCCACGGTGTCGCCTTCGCTTGCCGCCGCGGAGATCCCCCAGGCTTGCTCCGGTGCCACGGTGCCGAGCAGTTGACTGGCGTAGTCGCGGCTGCGTTCGGAGAGCGGGCTGTCCCCGGTGAAGACGATGCGGAGCAGCCGCAACTGGTCGGCGGCGGTGGTCTCGGTAGCGCCCCAGACACCGCGCCCGCTGGGCCTGGTGGCGTGCAGGCCGAGCCGCTCGTTGCCGCGGGCGAACCCTGCGTCGAAGCCGATCCGCGCATAGAGGTCGTTGGTGGCGTCGTTGTCGCTGTAGCGGATCATCTCGGCAGCCAGCCGCTCCTCTTCAGCGGACAGTTCCCGGCCTTCATCTTCGGCGCGGAGCAGGAGCAGCACGAGGATGTTGAGCTTGACCAGGCTCGCTGTGGTGTAGGTTTCCCCGGCCCGGTAGGAGTAGGTGGCGCCGCTCGCCAGGTCGTGGAGGGCGAGGGAGAGCCGGCAGTCCTCTCCGGCGAGGTAGTCGTCGATGACGCGGGTGAGGCGGTCGTATTCGGCGGGGCTCAGCGGCGGGGGCTGCGGGGGTTTGGGGGGGGGGGGGGCCCGCCGGGGGGGGGGGGGCCGGGCCGGGGCGGGGGGGTGCGCGGGCGGGCCGCCGGCATGGCCCGGGGGGGGCAGCGCGGGGACGGGGGCCGCGGCTAGGGAGGGCCAGGGGGGGGGGGAAGCCCCTGGCGCCGGGGGCAGGTGGGGGCCGTTCCTTTTACACATCTCC
>NZ_PITY01000026.1:0-76333 GCF_017577275.1 Thermobifida sp. | reverse complement strand
ATGTCCGGCAGGCCCACCAAGTCGCTTGTTACAGGTACTGGCCAGTGTTGGCCACGGTGTCGATGGAACGACCAGCGTCGGCGCCCTTCTTGCCCGACACCAGAGTCCGGATGTAGACGATCCGCTCGCCCTTCTTACCGGAGATACGCGCCCAGTCGTCAGGGTTGGTGGTGTTGGGCAGGTCCTCGTTCTCGCTGAACTCGTCCACGCACGCCTGGAGCAGGTGGGAGACCCGCAGGCCCTTGGAACCGTTCTCCAGGTAGTCCTTGATCGCCATCTTCTTGGCCCGGTCCACGATGTTCTGGATCATGGCACCGGAGTTGAAGTCCTTGAAGTAGAGGACTTCCTTGTCACCGTTGGCGTAGGTGACTTCCAGGAAGCGGTTCTCCTCGGTCTCCGCGTACATCCGCTCGACCACCCGCTGGATCATCGCGTTGACGGTCGCGGTGGGCGAACCGCCGTGCTCTGCAAGGTCGTCCGGGTGCAGCGGCAGGTCGGGGGTGATGTACTTGGAGAAGATGTCCCGGGCTGCTTCAGCGTCGGGCCGCTCGATCTTGATCTTGACGTCCAAACGTCCCGGGCGCAGGATCGCCGGGTCGATCATGTCTTCACGGTTGGACGCGCCGATCACGATGACGTTCTCGAGTCCTTCAACACCGTCGATCTCGCTGAGCAGCTGCGGGACGATGGTGTTCTCGACGTCGCTGGACACGCCCGAGCCGCGGGTACGGAAGATGGAGTCCATCTCGTCGAAGAACACGATCACCGGCGTGCCTTCGCTGGCCTTCTCTCGGGCGCGTTGGAAAACCAGCCGGATGTGCCGTTCGGTTTCTCCGACGTACTTGTTGAGCAGCTCGGGGCCTTTGATGTTGAGGAAGAAGCTCTTGCCGACATCGCGGCCGGTCTTCTCCGCGACCTGCTTGGCCAAAGAGTTGGCGACCGCCTTGGCGATGAGGGTCTTACCGCATCCGGGCGGCCCGTACAGGAGCACGCCCTTGGGCGGACGCAGCTTGTGTTCGCGGAACAGCTCCTTGTGCAGGTAGGGCAGTTCCACTGCGTCGCGGATCATTTCGATCTGCCCGTTGAGGCCGCCGATGTCGCTGTAGGAGATGTCGGGGACCTCCTCCAGGATCAGCTCCTCGACCTCGGCCTTGGGGATGCGTTCGTAGACGTATCCCGACCGGGGCTCCAACAGCAGGGAGTCGCCGGCGCGCAGCGGTTCGTCGCGCAGCGGTTCGGCGATCCGCACGATCCGCTCCTCGTCGTGGTTGGAGATGACGAGGACACGCTCGCCGTCCTCAAGGATCTCCTTGAGCATGACGACTTCGCCGACAGTCTCGTACGACGAGGCTTCGACAACGTTGAACGCCTCGTTCAACATCACTTCCTGGCCTGGGCGCAGCTCGTCGACGTTGACTGACGGGCTCACGTTGACCCGCATCTTGCGGCCGTTGGTGAAGATCTCGACCGTTCCGTCGTCGCGGGCTCTGAGGAAAACTCCGAACCCGGAGGGCGGCTGGGAGAGGCGGTCGACCTCCTCCTTGAGGGCCACGATCTGGTCACGGGCTTCCTTCAAAGCCGAGACCAGCCGCTCGTTCTTGGCGTTTGCTGCTGCCAGAGCGGTCTGGGCTTCCTGGAGCCGGTCTTCAAGCAGCCGCACGTGCCGAGGGGAGTCGGCGAGCTTGCGCCGCAGGACGCTGAGCTCCTTTTCCAGGTAGGAGACCTGAGCCACGAGTTCGTCACGGTCGCGCTCTGCATGACGCTCGTCATCGCGATCGGCCACGTCCGCCACCTCCCGTTAAGAGGAAAAATCTATTCGGGAGCCTACCTACCCAGGCCCCGTTCCTAACCTGCCGATCTTGGCGAGTGTGGGACAGGACACTCCCCTATCCGGCAAACAGCCAGGTCAGAGCGGGTGTTCAGGATGCGGCGTAATGAGAAAGTAACGTCGCCGGGTCAGTGGGCTGCTTTCTGCTACCCCTCCGGCTCGGCCTCGTAACCGCGGGCGGCGAGATAGTCCTCCCCGTAGGCGCCTTTAGCGGGGCGGCGGCGCCGTTCCGGTGCGGTCACGTTGTCGGCGAGCCTGCGGGCGAGGACCAGGAACCCGGTGTGTCCGATCATACGGTGGTCGGGGCGCACCGCCAGGCCTTCCACATGCCAGGTGCGCAGCATGGTTTCGAAGACGTACGGCTCATGGTAGGAGCCTTGTTCCCGCAGGCTTTCCACGATGCGGGACAACTGGGGTGTGGTTGCCACGTACACGCAGATCAGCCCGCCGGGGAGCAGCGCTTTGGTGACTTTTTCCAGGCACTCCCAGGGGGAGAGCATGTCGAGGACGACCCGGTCGAACTGGTCTTCGTCCAAAGCGTCTTGGAGGTCGCCCACGGTGAGCCGCCAGTGGCCGGGTTCGGCGCCGAAGAATCGGGTGACGTTCGTGCGGGCGATTTCCGCGAAGTCGGCGCGGCGTTCGTATGAGGAGACGTATCCGTGTTCTCCGACGGACCGCAGCAGCCAGCAGGTCAGCGCTCCGGAGCCGACCCCGGCTTCCAGCACCCGTGCGCCGGGGAAGATGTCGGCTTGCGCGATGATCTGGGCAGCGTCTTTGGGGTAGACGATGGTGGCGCCGCGTTTCATCGAAAGCGTGAAGTCAGCCAGCAGCGGACGCAGCGCGACATAGGCGATGCCCGAGCTTGACGTCACGACACTGCCTTCGGGGCGGCCGATCAGGTCGTCGTGGTCAAGCCGTCCCCGGTGGGTGTGGAATGCTGCCCCAGAGCGCAGGGTGATGGTGTGCATCCGTCCTTTGGGGTCGGTTAGTTGCACGATGTCGCCCTCGGCGAAAGGGCCGCGGCGGCCGTGAATGCCGGTCACTGGTGTCGTCTCTTTCGTGACTATGTGGGGTCTGCGGACCGTTGATCCAGCCTAGTCCCAGTGGCGGCGCCTAGCGTAATCGTCAGCAACGGTAGAGAGTAGCGTCGGAAGGCCGGTAGGCGCAGGGAGGCGGGAGCTGATGGCATCTCGGGGACGGGTCGGGCTGGGGATTGACATCGGGGGAAGCGGGGTCAAAGGCGCCCCTGTGGACTTGGACCGGGGAACGTTCGTGGTGGACCGGGTCAAGATCGCTACTCCGCAGCCCGCAACCCCTGAGGCGGTGGCTGCGGTGGTGGCGGAGATAGTCACCGCGTTCGCCGACGATGTGCCGCAGGATGCACCGTTGGGGGTGACGTTTCCCGCGGTGATCCAGCACGGGGTGGCGCGCAGCGCCGCCAACGTGGACCGCTCGTGGATCGGCACCAACGTCGAGGAGCTGCTGTCTGCGGTGACGGGGCGGCGGGTGCTGGTGGTCAACGACGCTGACGCCGCAGCGATGGCGGAGCACCGCTACGGCGCTGCCTCAGGCGTCGACGGGGTGGTGCTGTTGACTACTTTGGGTACCGGTATTGGTACGGCGGTGCTAGTGGACGGGGTGCTGCTCCCCAACACGGAGTTCGGGCACTTGGAGATCGACGGCTACGACGCTGAGACCCGGGCCTCTGCTAGCGCTAAGGAGCGCGAGAACCTCTCCTACAAGGAGTGGGCTGAGGAGCGGCTGCAGCGCTACTACTCGGTGATCGAGGATTTGCTGTGGCCGGACTTGATCGTGGTGGGCGGCGGGGTCAGCCGCAAGGCGGACAAGTTTTTGCCGCATCTCCGCTTGCGCGCGCCGATCGTGCCGGCGAAGTTGCGCAATACCGCGGGGATCGTGGGTGCGGCCGTGCTGGCCGCGGAGCGGCTGGGGGGTGACCGGGTCTCTGCCTGACCGGTGGGGCGGGGGTGTCCCGCATGCCATGGGGTGGTGTGCGGGCCGGTCGCAGCCGGGAACGGGTGACCGGGGTGTGGGGTCACCGCTGTGGTGCGGTGAGGAGCCCGTGGATGCGTCGGGCTGCTACGGCTGGTTCGGCGGCGGGGGCCAGGGGTGTCATCGATGGGGCTTTGAGCTCATCGGAGGGCACCCTCAGCCACCACCAGAGCCGGCCGCGGTGCGGGCGCAGCACGGTGCGCTGCCTGCGGATCGGGCGTTGGCTGGCCGCGTCCCGTAGGATGGCGTCGACTGCTCCGATCTGGCCGTTCAGCATGGTCTCTACTCCGGAGCGGCGGAGTGAGGCTTCGAGTTCGCACAGTGCCAGACTCCAGCGTGTCTCCCCCCGGTGCCCGTCGAAACGGGACGTTGTCCAGGACTGTGCGGGTCTTCCGTGTGGCATCTCAACTGTCACTCGTTCCCCCTCCATGTCTGAGATGATCCCAAACACAGGACCTCTGGCCTCTTGACTGTGCCCGTTTCGTCACCCCGAAAGAAAGCTTTATGCGCGTCTCGCATGATCATATTTTTTTGCAGATAGCCGCAAAGTGCAGGCCAAGTCTTTAACCTAGGCTCATGTCCCAGCGTGAAGGTGTAGGAACCCTGCCTGGGGATTTCTGGACCCGCCCCGCGGTGGCTGCCGCACTAGCCACCTGCGACATGGCGGCTCTTGTGGAAGCCGTCCGGCTCGCTCGGGGGTGGTCCCAGACCGACCTGGCACGGACGGTCGGCTACAGCCAGAGCTGGGTATCCCGAGTCGTCAACGGTCAACAGTCGCTCACGTTGGACCAGGTGAGGGAGGTCTGTGAGCGGCTGGGGATTCCCATTCACCTGTTGCGGTTCGCTCCGGCACAACCTAGTTCCGTTCCGTTGACGGCCTCACGCCCTCCCGCCGCATTCGCGGCGGGCCGTATGAAGGGGGCGGGTCCAACGCGACGTCGAGACTTCACTAAGGCTGTCGCTCTAGCGACGCTCTCCTTGCCGAACCTCTCGGCGGTGGGGAACGTGCACGAGGAGACGGCAGCGACCCTGCGTGCCATTACCGGGAGCCAGCGCAGGCTGGACGCCTCGTCGCCCTCCCGGGATCTGGTCAACGCTGCCTTGGCTCACTGGGAGCTGTCGGCACGGACGCTGTCGCGTGCCAAGCGGACTCCGTTCGCCGCTGAGGTGGCTGCCGCGTCCAGTGAGGCGGCGGGGTTCGCTGCGTGGCTGCACGCTGATATGGGCGACTCCGGGTCGGCGCGGTCCTTCTACCACCGGGCGGTGAAGCATGCTCACCAGGCAGGGGATGTTCTGTTAACCGTGTACATGCTCGGCAGCCTGGCGCTCTTCGAGATCGACTCGGAGGAGCCCGAACTGGGGTTGCGCCTGGCTGAGGAGGCTGCTCACAAACTGCGCGGCGAGGTGCACCCCACTGCGCAGGCGTGGCTGTCCTGTGTGTGCGCGCTTGGTCATGCGGCGTTGGGGAATCGTGCCGCTACCCAGGAGCGGCTCGCCCACGCCGAGCACGCCGCGGAACGGCCTGAGAACACTGATCCGCCGTGGCCGTGGGTGTTCCGGTTCGATTCGGCGAAGGTGGCCGGGTACCGGGCGTTGGCCGCGGTGCGGCTGCGTCGACCGCACGAGGCGCGGGCCGCGTTCTTCGAGGCGTTCCCCAGGACTGTTTCGGCTCCCAAGCAGCAGTCGATACTGATGGTGGAACTGGCGACGGCGCACGCTGATGCTGGGGACGTGGATGAGGCGTTCCGGCTTGCCTCTCACGCCCTGCAGACGGGGGTTGCCTACCGCTCCGAGAAGGTTCTCAACCGGGTGCGACGGTTCCGTCGTGAATACCGGGGACCGCAGGCGCGGTGCGTCCACGCGTTCGATGAGCAATTGGCCAGCCTGACCACCGGGAGGTTGCCTCTGTGAGCAGATACCGTGTCGCGGTTACTGGGCACCGCGGACTGCCGGAGCAGACCATGCGGCTTGTCGCGGGGGAGCTTCGGGACTATTTGAGCAGGTTCGGCTCCGGCTTGGTGGGGTTGTCGTGCCTTGCCGACGGCGCTGACACGCTTTTCGCGGAGATCGTGCTGGAAGTGGGCGGCGCGTTGGAGGTGGTGGTGCCCGCTGAGCGCTACCGTGACTCGCTGCCTGCCGACCACCACGCCGCTTACGACGCGCTGCTGGCCCGCGCGCAGGCGGTGCAGCGTCTGCCGTTCGTCGAGTCCACGCCGGAGGCGCACCTGGCGGCGGGGAAACTGCTTGTGGACTCGTGTGACACGCTGGTGGCGGTGTGGGACGGGGCGCCCGCCCGGGGGCCTGGGGGGACGGCGGACATTGTCGCCTATGCCCGGGAGCACGACCGCCCGGTCCACGTGATCTGGCCTCCGGGGGCGTCCCGCTGAGGCTGGGACTGGCCGGGGAGGGCGGGTGGCCGGTCGGCTGCATCGGATCGTGGGGGTGCTGGGGCTGAAGCGGGGTGCGGGATGCTCCGCGGAGGCGTACGGGCGGTGTGCGGGCGTGGTGTCCCCGTCGGCTGTATGCCGAGCGGGCGCGGGGTGCGGTTAGAAGCCGTTGCCTTCCATGGCTCCGCGAACGTCGGCGGTACGCAGCGCCCCCACTGCGGTGCCGTCCGCGTCGACGAGTAGGTATTGGGACGCCGGTTGGGCGTTCATGGCTTTAATCAGGTCTTCCCCGGCAAGGTCGGCGGGCAGCACAGTGCCGGGGGTGAGGGTCTGGGCGGTGTGGCTGACGGGGAGCCAGGGCCGCCGTTCCACGGGTACGGCGTTGGCTGCAGCGTCGTCCACGATGGAGGTGGGGGTGCCCGCAGAGTCGACGACGAGGATCGCTTCCGCGTCGGCTGCGGCACGGCGGCGCAACGCTTCGGCGAGCGGAGTGTCGGTGGTTACGGTGATGGCGGTGCGGGCCAGGTCGCGGGCGACGAGCTGGGGCAGGCGGGCGCGGATCCGGGCGGTGTGCAGGGCGACGGAGGCGTTGCGCCAGATGAAGGCGCCGAGCAGGGTGGTCCACAGGACGGTGACGATGCTGGGGGCGGCCCGCCATAGCAGCCAGGAGTAGACGAAGGGGAGCGCGATCACCAGGATCGCGAGGATGCGTCCGCCCCAGGCGGCCGCGGTGGTGCCGGTCAGCGGCCGTCCGCTGGCTGCCCACACGGCGGCGCGGAGGATACGGCCGCCGTCCAGGGGCAGTCCAGGCAGCAGGTTGAAGACGCCTACCAGCAGGTTGGCGACCCAGAGCTGCCAGATGAGCACGCCCAGCACTGTGGCAGGGTCGACCAGCAGGTAGCAGAGGAAGCCGAGACCGGCGAGGACGAGGGAGAGCAGGGGGCCGCTGAAGGCGATCCAGAACTCCTGGCGGGGCTGTTCAGCTTCCCGGTCGATTTCGGACACTCCGCCCAGCAGGTAGAGGGTGATGCTGCGTACGGGGAGTCCGTAGTGGCGGGCTGCGACGCAGTGGGCGAGTTCGTGGATGAGCACGGACACGTACAGCAGCACGGCGAAGAGGAGCGCTACCAGGTAGGAGGCGGCGCCGAGGTGCAGGATGCTGTCGACGACCGGCTGGTAGAGGAAGGTGAGCAGCACCGCGATCACCACCCAGGACGGGGTGATGTAGACCGGGATGCCCCATGGGCGTCCGATGCGTAGCCCACCCTTCCTGTCCCGGGGCTGGGAAGCTGCGGAGTCTGGTTGGTTCACTCTTCCAGGCTACGGCTTCTGGTGTCGATGTGCCGGTGCTGCGGGCGGCTAAGGTGGGGAGTCATGAGTTCCGCACCGTCCCCCGTGCCGCTGCGGGCCCTCTCCCCGTCGCGGGCCACCGACTTCATGCAGTGTCCCCTGCTGTTCCGGTTCCGGGTGATTGACCGGATTCCTGAGCCGCCGAGTCCGGCGGCTCGGCGCGGCACGCTCGTCCACGCGGTGTTGGAGAAGCTGTTTGAGCTTCCTGCGGAGTCGCGGACGCCGGATGCGGCGCTTGCGTTGCTGGAGCCGCAGTGGGAGCGGATGCGGGAGCAGGAGCCTGATGTCGAGGCGATGTTCCCTGATGCGGAGGCGTTGGCGGCCTGGTTGGAGGAGGCGCGCGCGCTGGTGCGGCGCTATTTCGACTTGGAGAGCCCGCAACGGTTGGAGCCTCAGCAGCGTGAGGTCCGCTTGGAGGTTCCGTTGGAGTCGGGCCCGCTGCTGCTCGGCTATGTCGACCGAGTGGATGTGGCGCCCACGGGGCAGGTGCGCATCGTCGACTACAAGACGGGGAAGAGTCCGGCTCCGCGTTACGAGGACAAGGCCCGGTTCCAGATCTTCTTCTACGGGGTCATGGTGTGGCGGGAGACCGGTCGGGTACCCGACCGGCTGCAGCTCCTGTACTTGGGGGACGGGGCGGTGCGCTGGTACGACCCGACCGAGGAGGAGATGCGTAACGCGGAGGCGCATATCCGCGCGGTGTGGGACACGATTGTGGAGACTGCTCGCACGGGGCGGTGGCTGCCGCGCCGGTCGCCGCTGTGCAACTGGTGCGACCATCGGGCGCTGTGCCCGGCGTTCGGGGGGACTCCTCCCCCGCTTCCCCAGCAGGCCGCGCAGGATGTCGTGAAGCCGCTCGCGTCCTGAGTGGGCTGATGCCGGTTCGTGTGCTGCTTGCCGACGGTCGGCCGCTGGTCCGTGCCGGGCTGCGGCTCATCGTGGAGTCGGATGCGCAGACGAGCGTGGTAGGTGAGGCCGCGGAGGTTCGCACGGCCCTCGCAGCGGTCCGCCAGTTGCTGCCGGACGTGGTGGTGGCTGATGCGGAGCTGCCGGGCGGGGGCGGTGCCGTGCTCAGCCGCGAGGTGCGGCAGTGGGCAGCGGACTCGGGGCAGACGGTGCAGGTTGTCGTCGTGGCTTCGTCCGTGGCAGAGGGTACGGCTTTCGAGGTGTTGCAGGCGGGGGCGCGCGGTCTGCTGTTGCGGGATTCGTCCCCGGAGGAGCTGGTGCGGGCGGTCCGCGAAGTCGCCCGGGGGAACGCGGCGCTGTGTCCCCAGGTGACTGCTCGACTGTTGGACCGGCTGGCGGCGCTCCCCGCTGCCCCGCAGGCCAGCGGCCCGGCCGCGGAGGTGGCGCGGTTGACTCGTCGGGAGCGGGAAGTGCTGCGGCTGTTGGGGCGGGGGCTGACGAACGCGGAGATCGCGCGGCAGCTCGTGCTCGGCGAGACGACGGTGAAAACGCATGTGGGCCGGGTGCTCGCCAAGCTGGGGCTGCGGGACCGGGTGCAGGCCGTGGTGTACACCTACGAGCACGGGCTGGTGGTTCCCGGGGAGGGTGCGGGAGACGGCCGCTCGTACCGGGGTGAGTGATCTCATACGGTCCGGTGGCGGATCGGTGCAGGGTGGGGGCAACTTCGGCGGCGTGGGGAACGTCTCCCCCAACGAGCTTTCCGTTTCTTCCCCTTGTATCCCACCCACTCCCTTATGTCCCAGGTTTGGATGCGTCATTCCCGGATGGAGCATGCGTCCCGTTGGGCAGGGGTCCCTCCCGAGGAGGTGAGCGCCGGATGAACCAGGCACCGCGGCGTTCCGACACATCGCACTCCCCCACCCTGCTGACCCGGTTGCGGGACTGGCGTGCCAGCCGCGGCGTGCTCGACCTGGAAGCAGAAGAGTTCGAAGACGAAGCGCCGCGTCCCGATCCGCGGGCCATGGACCTCGTCCTGCGGGTAGGGGAACTGCTGCTGGCCAGCGGGGAAGCCACCGAGACGGTCAGCGACGCGATGCTGAGTCTGGCGGTGGCGTTCGAATTGCCCCGCAGCGAAGTGTCGGTGACGTTCACCGGCATCACCCTGTCGTGCCACCCCGGCGGGGATGAGCCCCCGGTGACCGGGGAGCGCGTGGTGCGCCGCCGCTCCCTCGACTACCACAAGGTCAACGAGCTGCACGCGCTGGTGGAAGACGCTGCGTTGGGCCTGCTCGACGTGGAGCGCGCAACCGCGCGGCTCCACGCCATCAAACGCTCCCGGCCGCACTATCCCCGCTGGGTGATCGTGGCCGGGCTGGGGCTGATCGCCAGCAGCGCCAGTGTCATGGTGGGCGGTGGGATCATCGTGGCGGCCACGGCGTTCGCCGCCACCGTGCTCGGGGACCGGGCCGCGGGCTGGCTGGCTCGACGCGGGGTGGCCGAGTTCTACCAGATGGCGGTGGCCGCGCTGTTGGCGGCGAGCACCGGCATGGCGCTGCTGTGGGTGAGCGAGGAGCTGGAGTTGGGGCTTCGCGCGAACGCGGTGATCACCGGGAGCATTGTGGCGCTGCTACCGGGGCGTCCCCTGGTCTCCAGCCTGCAAGACGGGATCAGCGGCGCGTACGTGTCGGCGGCGGCCCGCCTCTTGGAGGTCTTCTTCATGTTGGGGGCGATCGTCGCGGGGGTTGGCGCGGTCGCCTATACCGCGGTGCGGCTAGGGCTTTATGTGGACCTCGACAATCTGCCGTCGGCGGGGACGTCACTGGAGCCGGTCGTGCTGGCAGCTGCGGCAGGTTTGGCGCTCGCGTTCGCGGTGTCCCTGGTCGCGCCGGTGCGGGCCCTGCTGCCGATCGGCGCGATGGGGGTGCTGATCTGGGTGTGCTATGCGGGGCTGCGGGAACTGCTCGCCGTGCCGCCTGTGGTGGGGACCGGGGCGGGCGCGGTCGTGGTCGGGGTGATCGGTCACTGGCTGGCCCGGCGGACCCGGCGTCCTCCGCTCACCTTCATCATTCCGTCGATCGCTCCGCTGCTGCCGGGAAGCATCCTGTACCGGGGACTGATCGAGATGAGCACGGGGGAGCCGCTGGCCGGGGTGGCGAGCCTCGGTGAGGCGGTCGCGGTCGGCCTGGCTCTGGGTGCGGGGGTGAACCTCGGTGGTGAGCTGGTGCGGGCCTTCTCGTGGGGCGGTCTCGTGGGTGCGGGGCGCCGGGGTCGGCAGGCGGCCCGCCGGACCCGGGGAGGCTACTAGTTTCCTGCTGGAGCCGGGACAGGGGCAGCCGCGGCAGAGTGCCGGGGAGTGCTCAACCGCCGGCTGCCCCTGGTCTGCGGTTCAGGCGACGTCGGTGTCCGGCTGCGCGGCGCGGAGCCGGCGGCGTTCAGCGCGGTGAGCGCGGGCCGCGTCCGGGTCGAGGACGGGGGCGGCAGCCAGCAGCTGCTTGGTGTAGGGGTGCTGCGGGTTCTCGTACACCTCGTCGCTGTCGCCGGTCTCCACGACTTTGCCTTTGCGCATGACGAGGACGCGGTCGCTGATCTGGCGGACCACGGCCAGGTCGTGTGCCACGAAGATCAACGTCAGGTTGAAGTCTTCTTGCAGTTCCGCGAGCAGCCGCAGCACCTGGTCTTGGGTGGAGACGTCCAGCGCGGAGACCGGTTCGTCGCAGATCACCAGTTGGGGGCGGAGGATCAGGGCCCGGGCGATGGCGATGCGCTGGCGCTGCCCACCGGAGAAGGCGTGCGGGAAGCGGTTGTAGTGGGACGGTTCGAGTCCGACCCGTTCCAGCAGTTCCTGGACGCGGGTGCGGATCAGTTTGTCGTCGCGTTCCCCTTGGATGCGCAGGGGTGCGCCGATGCTGTCGCCGATGGTCATCCGGGGGTTGAGGGACGAGTAGGGGTTTTGGAAGACCATCTGGATGTCGCGGCGCAGCGGGCGCATCTTGCGTTCCGGCAGGTGGGTGATGTCCCGGCCTTGGAAGAGGATGGTGCCTTCGGTGGGCTCCAACAGCCGCATGATCATGCGGGACAGGGTGCTTTTACCGGAACCGGACTCGCCGACAATGCCCAGGGTTTCGCCGCGGTACAGGTCGAAGGAGACGCCGTCGACCGCGTAGAAGTCGGTGGCGCCGCCGAAGAGGCCGCCGCGGATACGGAACCGCTGGCGCACGTTGCGCACGCTCAGCAGCGGCTCCTCATCGGTGCTGCGCTGGCTCGGCGCAGGCGTTTCCGCGGCGGCCGGGGTGGTTTTCCCTTCGCGTTCGGCACGCAGTTGGGCACGGCGCTGGGCCCGGGAGATCTCGATCCGGGGCACGGCGGCGAGCAGTTGCTGGGTGTAGGGGTGGCTCGGAGAGTTGAGCACCTGACGCACGTCGCCGCGTTCCACTGCCACGCCTTTGCGCATGACGAGGACGTTGTCGACTGATCCAGCGACCACGGCCAGGTCGTGGCTGACGAGGATGAGCGCCATGCGCAGGTCGCGGCGCAGCTCGTCGAGAAGGTCGAGGATCTGCGCTTGCACGGTGACGTCCAGGGCCGTGGTGGGCTCGTCGGCGAGCAGCACTTTCGGTTCGCACACCAGGCCCATGGCAATGAGGACGCGCTGCCGCATCCCGCCGGAGAATTCGTGCGGATAGGAGTTGATGCGTTTCGCCGGTTCGGGGATGCCGACCCGGTCAAGCACGTCGATGGCGCGCCGCCGTGCCTCAGCCCGGCTCGCTGTGGGGCGGTGGGTGAGGTAGGCCTCGATGATCTGGTTCCCGATGGTGTACTGCGGGTGCAGGGAGGACATCGGGTCTTGGAAGACCATGGCGATGTCGTTGCCGCGCATCGCGCGGATCTCCTGGTCGCTGGCGGTGACCACGTCGATTCCAGCGACGCGGATCTCCCCGGAGAGCTGTGCCCGGGTGCCGCGGTGCAAGCCCATCAGCGCCAGGGAGGTGACGCTCTTACCGGAACCGGACTCGCCCACGATGCCTAGCGCTTCACCTTCGGCGACTTCGAAGGACAGGTTCTGGACGGCGTGGACGTCGCCGTCGTCAGTGGAGAAGGTGATGGAAAGGTCGCGCACGGAGACAACGGGAAGCCCATTGCCTTGGCTTCCGGTTTCCGGAGTGCTCATTGCCTGTCTTCCTTGCTTGGGTGTCCCCCGCCGTGGCGGGTAGGGCGGTGGGTCATGGTCGAGGTCAGCGGGCCGTACGCACCCTGGGGTCGACCAGGGGGTAGAGCAGGTCCACGGCCAGGTTGCACAGGACGATGAAGAACGCGCCGAACAGGGTGACGCCGAGGATGACCGGCAGGTCGCTCTGCACGATCGCGGTGACCGCGAACCGTCCAATGCCGTTGAGCGAGTACACCTGTTCGGTGAGTACTGCGCCGCCGAGCACCAGTCCGATGTCCAGACCGAAGATGGTCAGGATCGGGGTGAGCGTGGGGCGCAGGCCGTGTTTGAGGATGACACGGCTTTCTTTGAGGCCTTTGGCTCGGGCGGTGCGGATGTAGTCCTCTCCCATGGTTTCCAGCATGCCGGCGCGGGTCTGGCGCGCATACTGTGCGGCGTGCAGGAACGCCAGGGTCAGCCACGGCAGCAGCAGTCCGGAGGCCCAGGCGATGGGGTCTTCGGTGAACGGCGTGTACCGGGCGTTGGGGAACAGGCCCCAGTCGTGCACGAGGAAGGCCAAGGCGAGCTGGCCGGTGAAGAAGATGGGGAGGGAGACTGCGCCCAGGGCCAGGCCCATGGAGATCCGGTCGAAGATGCTGCCTTTTTTGACGGCTGAGATGACGCCGACGGCGACCCCGCCAACCAGCCAGAGCACCGCGGCGCCCAGGCCGAGGGAGAACGTGATCGGCAGCCGCTCGAGGATGGCGGGGAAGACCTCCTGGTAGGTCTGGAAGGAGTAGCCGAAGCAGGGGGCCGCGCAGTGCACGACGTCGTTGCCGAAGGTGTAGTCGGCTCCGAGGACGATGCCTTTGATGAACTCCCAGAACTGGATGATCAGCGGCTGGTCCAGGTTCAGCCGTTTGATGGTGGCTTGGATGGCGGCTTCGGTGGGGGCGCGGCCCACGTACATGGTGGCGAGTTGTTCAGTGGTCCGCCCGGCGAGTCGTGGCACCACGTAGAAGATGACGAACGTCATCAGGGTCACGACGAGGAGCAGGATCACACTCGCGCCCAGGCGCCGGAGGATGTATCTCAGCATTGCGGTCGGCGCTGGCCTGGGCGAACCGTGGCTGTTCGGCCCAGGCCAGCGCCTTCACCTGCCTTCCCGATACTGGTCGAGCGTGGCGACTACTCGGTTTCGGTGGTGCCGAGCGTCATGTAGTCGTACATGTGCCAGCTCGGGTTGAAGAAGACGTTGGTCAGGTTGTCGGGCCGGTAGATCACGGACTTCTGGAAGACGCCGGTGAGGATGGCGGCGTTCTCCATGGTCAGCCGGTCGATCTCGGCGTAGATCGCGGCCTGCTCTTCCGGGTCCTCGACGCTGACGACCTCGTCGAACAGCTTGTTGATCTCCGGGTCGTCCAGTTCGGCGATGTTGGAGTTACCCGCCTGCTTGATAGCGTCGCCGTCCAGGATGGAGCTCATGAAGCCGTAGCCGGAGGGCCAGTCCGCCATCCAGCCGTAGTAGGTCAGGCCGAGCTTGTTCTCGGCGACGAAGTCAGGCGAGCCGGCCTGGGTGTTGGTGTAGGTGTCCGACGGGTAGCCCTTGACCTTGGCCTCGATGCCGACCTGGGCCAGGTCCTGCTGGATCGCCTCGACCGCGTCGACTTCAGCGGGACGGTCGGAGCGGACGCCGATGTTGACTGCGAAGCCGTCGGGGTGGCCGCACTCTTCCAGCTTCTCCTTGGCCTTCTCCACGTTGGGCTTGCCGGAAGCCGCGTCGTAGGGGTCGTAGGAGGGGTCGGCACCGGGGATGTCCGGGGGCAGCACCTGGGTGGCGATTTCACCGCCCAGTTCACCGCCGTAGGCGCGCTGGATGCCTTCGCGGCCGACCGCGTACTGGATGGCCTGGCGGCAGGCGAGGTTGTCCAGCGGCTCGACCTTGGTGTTGATGTTGACGTAGAAGTGGGCGCCGGTGGTCGGGTTGTCGATGTTGGCGCGCGCCTCCTCGTCGGCGACGAGCTTGCCCTTCATCGCCGGGCCCAGGCCGGTGCCGGCCAGGTCCACGTCGAGCTCTCCGTTGACGAGGCGCTGGTCGATCTCGTTCTGGTCGACGCCTTCCTCAACGGTGATCCGGTCGGGCAGTGCGGTGCGGATCGGGTCACTGTCCGGGTCCCACTCTTCGTTGCGGACCAGGACCAGGCCGTTGCCGGGGGTGTAGTCGTCTTCGAACTTGTAGGGGCCGGAGGAGACCACGCGGGTCTGGTACTGCTCGCCCTTGTCGGCCTCGGGCGGCACCGGAGCGGTCTGCGGCTGCGCGAGGACGTAGAGGAAGTCCGAGAACGGTTCCTTGAGGTGGAAGACGAGGGTGTAGTCGTCCGGGGTTTCGATCGCGTCGAAGCCTTCCAGCGGGTCACCGCCGCCGTAGGGGCCGTCGTAGTCGTCCTCGTCGAGGAGCTGCTGGAAGTACTTGGGGCCGTTGGGCAGCGCCTGGTCGCCGAAGTTGCTGCGCGCGATCGCGTACTTGATGTGCTCGGCGACGATCTCGGTGCCGTCCTCGTACTTGAGGCCTTCCTTGAGCTTGACGGTCCACTCGGTGCCGTCGTCGCTGACCTCGGGCATGTCTGCGGCCAGGTCGGGGACCAGCTCGGTTCCCGCCTCGCCCGGGGCAGCCGCATAGGTGAGGAGTGTGCGGGCGTAGTAGCGGCTGAAGTTCCACACGTAGCCGTAGTAGGTGTTGCCCGGGTCGGTGCTCTCCATGTTGGCGGAGATCGCGAACCGCAGGGTACCGCCCTTGGCGTCGGAGGGGTTGACGATTTCGGTGCTGCCCTTGTCGAAGCCGGCACCGTTGCCGCTGCCGCCCCCGCTGCTGCCGCTGTCACCGCCGCAAGCGGTGAGCATGAGGGCGGCCGCCGCACTCAGTGCGGCGAATCCCATGACACGTTTGTTCACTGACTTCCCTTTCTCACTGCGGATAGGCGGGAGACCCCGCCGTGCGGGTGCGCGTAGTCGCCGGGGCGAACGCGTCAGTCTGTGGACCTGGGGTCGAAGGCATCACGGAGCCCGTCACCGAAGAGGTTGAACGCGAGGACCGTGATGAAGATCGCAAGTCCGGGGATGATCACGAAGTGGGGGGCGACCGCGTAGTAGTCGAGGGATTCGGAGAGCATGTGGCCCCAGGTGGGGGTGGGCGGGTTGACACCGACGCCGAGGAAGGACAGGGCCGCTTCGAAGAGGATGTTGGTGGGGATCAGCAGGGTCGCGTAGACGAGGATCGGCGCCACCAGGTTGGGCAGGATTTCGCGGAAGATGATGTGCCCGGTACCTGCGCCCATGGAGCGGGCTGCTTCCACGAATTCGCGTTCGCGCAGGCTGAGGGTCTGCCCTCGCACGATCCGGCCGATGTAGGGCCAGCTGAAGAAGCCGATGATGAACACGAGCACGGCGATGCGGAGGGCGTTGTCGCTGAGACCGAACGCTTCGTCGGGGATGACACCGGCCAGGGCGATCGCGAACAGCAGCAGCGGGAAGGCGAGGAAGATGTCCATGGCGCGGCTGATCACGGTGTCCACCCAGCCGCCGAGGTAGCCGGCGAGGATGCCGAGCACGGTGCCGATGGTGACGCACAGCAGGGTGGACAGGAAGGCGACGAGCAGGGAGATGCGCGCCCCGTAGACGATCCGGCTGAACAGGTCACGCCCGTTGACCGGTTCCACGCCGAGCAGGTGTTCTTTGCTCATGCCGCCGGTCGGGTCGATCCCGCTCCACGGGTCGTTGGGGTTTTTGAGGACGCCCTGGGTGGCCGGGTCGATGAGGTCTTGGTGGAACTGGTTGGGCGGATGTCCGAACCAGTGGGTGAGCAGCGGCGCGAAGATCGCGACCAGGATCAGCAGGAGAACGACGATGCCTCCGCCCAGAGCGACCCGGTCTTGGCGTAGCCTCCGCCAGGCGATCTGGGTGAGGGAGCGACTCGCGATGTCACGCCGCCCTTGGGCGATGGCCTCGGGTTCGGCGTGCTGCGCCGATTCAGGCGCGTCCAACGGCGCGGTCATGCACCTTCCCCCACTTCTCGCGCTTGTGGCCGTGGATCAGGCCGGGCTGTTGTCCCGGATGTCGCAGTGTCGTGTGCCTCTGGGCCCCTGTCCGGCGAGGCAGACGTCGACGTCACCAGAAGACCACTCATGGTGACCGTTCGACACAACAGTCCGAACAGTAGCGGGAATTCTGGTGCGTCTTACGACACACTTCGCCAAAAATACTCCCTGGTAATCAGCAAAACGTCCAAATCACCCCGGAGTACCAGAATCGTGATACGAGTACTACTCAACTGTCATTCATCTTTGATGTTACGTAAAGAATTGAAACAATAACGCAAAGTTGTATCGGCGGCGGTGCGGCACTCGTACTCCCCCGCACCGATCCGCGGACACACAACAGGGCCTCGCCCGTGCCGGGCGAGGCCCTCAACACTGTGAGCAGAAGGGGGAACCTACGTAATCCCCCGCTTGCGCAGCAGCTCCTCGATTTCAGCGAACTCGTCGTCCACCCCCGCACTGGACCGGGGGCCTTGCGAGCCCTTCCCCACCGCCGGGCTCGCCGGACGGCCTTGAGTGGACGCGGGCTGCTCTGCGGGTGCGGCCGGTCTGGAACGTCCCCGCAGCAGGCGGCCGATGGTCCACAACACCACCGCGACACCGGCCACCACCACGCCGGCCCACGCCAGCGGGTCGAACACGAGCCCACCGAAGAACCGCACCAACTGGCCGGCCAGCGACGCCAGCAGCCCCATCAACCCGATCAGCCCGAACGCCAGCGGCAGCAACGACCACGCCACAGCACGCAGCCCTGCTGAAGCACCCTTGCGGCGCCACACCACCCAGGAGATGATCAGCCCCACCACGGTGAGCGCGGCGCCTAGCAGCAGACCTTCAAACGGCATCTGTGTCGGCATGGTCCCTAGTCTCGCTCCGCGAACGCTGTCTCCACATCGGGTTTCTCCCCTAGTGGACGCCGCTTAAGCGGATTTTTCCCGACAACGCCAGGTTTTGCTGACCGTTCAGCGTCACGAGTTGACCACTTGTCGTAGCCAGTCCACGCTGATCTCCGTCAGGGAAGAGACCACATACCGCCGCTCCGCCTCCTCGATCGGAGCCACATGCGGCACCGCGACCACGACACACCCTGCGGCTTGGGCCGCAGCCACGCCAGCGGGCGAATCCTCCACCGCCACACAGCGGCGCGGATCCACACCCAGCAGGCGTGCCGCCGTGAGATAAGGCTCCGGGTGCGGCTTGGCCTGGGACACTTCGTCCCCGGCCACCGTCGCCGCGAAATAGTGCTCCCCCAGACCGCGCAGTGCCGTGCCCAGCAGCGACCGGTACGTGGAAGTGACCAGCGCCATCGGCACCCCCAGGGCATCCAGTTCGCTGAGCAGCTCCTTAGCGCCCGGCTGCACGGGGGGACTGTCGGCCATCCGCCGCGCCACCGACGTGTACAGCATGGTGACGATCTCACTCTGCGGAACCGACGTCCCCGAGCGCTCAGCGATGTAGGAGGCCACCATCGCCGCGGAGCTCCCCAAGCAGCGCCGCTGGTCCTCGACCGTCCACGTGGTACAGCCGAGTTCGGCGGCGACCTCGGCCTCCGTGGCGATCCACAGCGGCTCGGTGTCGATCAGCGTGCCGTCCATATCGAACAGCACCGCCTGCGGAAGTTGCTGCTCAGCGGTCATACGTTGAAGTATTTCGCCTCGGGGTGATGGACAACGATCGCGTCAGTGGACTGTTCGGGAACAAGCTGGAACTCCTCGGACAACGTCACCCCAACCCGTTCCGGACGCAGCAGGGCCACGATCTTGGCGCGGTCCTCCAAGTTGGGGCAGGCCCCGTACCCCAGGGAGAAACGGGCGCCTCGATAGCCGAGCTTAAAGTAGGCGTCCAAATCGGCCGGGTCGGGATCCTCCCCGGCGAAGCCCAGCTCGGCGCGGACCCGGGTGTGCCAGTACTCCGCGAGTGCCTCCGTCAACTGCACGGACAGCCCGTGGAGCTCCAAGTAGTCCCGGTACGCGTTCTTCTCGAACAGCTCCGCGGTCGCCTTGCTGATCGTCGAACCGACGGTGACGACCTGGAACGCCACCGTGTCCAGTTCCCCGGACTCCTTGGGGCGGAAGAAGTCAGCCAGGCACAGGTGCCGGTCGCGGCGCTGCCGCGGGAACGTGAACCGGGTCAGCTCGTTTTCGTCCTCACCGAGGACGACCAGGTCGTTGCCTTCGCTGTAGCAGCGGTAGTAGCCGTAGACGACCGCCGGCTCCAGCCACCCCTCGGTCTGGATCCGGTCCAGCCACATGCGCAGCCGCGGCCGCCCCTCCGTCTCCACCAGCTCCTCGTAGGTGGGGCCGTCGCCGCGGGAGCCGCGCAGCCCCCACTGGCCCATGAACGTGGCGCGCTCATCCAGGAAAGCCGCGTAGTCGGCGAGCGGAATCCCCTTGCAGATGCGGTCCCCCCAGAACGGCGGGGTCGGCACCGGGTTGTCGGTGGCCACGTCGCTGCGCGTCGGCATCTTCTCCGGCTCGGTGACGGTAAGCTGTGCGCCCCGCTTCACCCGGCGGGTGCGCAGCGGCGGCAGCGTAGCCCCCTTCACCCCGCGTTTGACCGCCATGATGGCGTCCATGAGCTTCAAGCCTTCAAAAGCGTCGCGGGCATAGCGCACCTCGCCTTTGAAAATCTCGGCGAGGTCCTGTTCCACATAGGAGCGGGTCAACGCGGCACCGCCCAGCAGGACCGGGTAGCGGTCAGCGACCCCGCGGGCGTTCATCTCCTCCAGGTTCTCCCGCATCACCACCGTGGACTTCACCAGCAGGCCGGACATGCCGATCACGTCGGCGCGGTGCCGCTCGGCCGCCTCCAGAATCGCGGAGATGGGCTGCTTGATCCCCAGGTTGATGACCTCGTAGCCGTTGTTGGACAGGATGATGTCCACAAGGTTCTTGCCGATGTCGTGGACGTCGCCCTTGACCGTGGCCAGCACGATCCGCCCCTTGCCGAGGTCGCCGTCCACCTTCTCCATGTGCGGCTCCAGATAGGCCACGGCGGCCTTCATCACCTCGGCCGACTTCAGCACGAACGGGAGCTGCATCTGCCCGGAGCCGAACAGGTCGCCGACGGTCTTCATCCCCGCCAGCAGCGTGGTGTTGATGATGTCCAGCGCGGACCGCTGGGTGAGCGCTTCGTCCAGGTCCGCTTCCATGCCGGCGGCTTCCCCGTCGACGATACGGCGCTCCAGGCGCTCCCACAGCGGCAGCGCGGCCAGCTCTTCCTCGCGCGAGGCGCGCATCGCCTGCGCGTCCACTCCTTCGAAAAGCTGCAGGAAGCGTTGCAGCGGGTCGTAGTCATCGGTGCGGCGGTCGTAGATCATGTCCAACGCCACCTGCCGCTGCTCCTCGGGGATGCGGTTGATCGGCAGGATCTTGGAGGCGTGCACGATCGCGGAGTCCAAGCCGGCCTGGACGCACTCGTGGAGGAACACCGAGTTGAGCACAATGCGGGCAGCCGGGTTGAGCCCGAAGGAGACGTTGGACACGCCCAGCGTGGTCTGCACGTCCGGGTGGCGCCGCTTCAGTTCACGGATCGCCTCGATGGTTTCCAGAGCGTCGCGCCGCGACTCCTCCTGTCCGGTGGCGATCGTGAAGGTCAGGCAGTCCACGATGATGTCGTGCTTGCGGATGCCGTACTCGGTGGTGAGCTGCCGGATGAGCCGCTCGGCGACCTCCACTTTCCGTTCCGCGGTCCGCGCCTGCCCCTGCTCGTCGATGGTCAGCGCCATGAGGGCCGCCCCGTGCTCCACCGCCAGCGCGGCGACCTTGGCGAACCGGGAGTCAGGGCCGTCGCCGTCCTCGTAGTTGACCGAGTTGAGCACGGCGCGCCCGCCCAGCATCTCCAGTCCAGCTTCCAGTACCGCTACTTCGGTGGAGTCCAGTACGAGCGGCAGCGTGGAGGCGGTGGCCAGCCGGGAAGCCAGCTCCCGCATATCGCGCACCCCGTCGCGTCCCACATAGTCGACGCACAGGTCGAGCATGTGCGCGCCGTCGCGGATCTGCTGGCGGGCGATCTCCACACAGTCGTCGTAGCGTTCCGCGAGCATGGCTTCGCGGAACGCCTTGGAGCCGTTGGCGTTGGTGCGTTCCCCGATCGCCAGGTAGCTGGTGTCCTGGCGGAACGGGACGCTCTGGTAGATAGAGGCGGCGGCGGGTTCGACGTGCGGTTTGCGGTCCGGCACGCCGCGTCCCTGCACCCGCTCCACCACTTGGGCGAGGTGCTCAGGGGTGGTGCCGCAGCAGCCGCCCACCAGGGCCAGGCCAAACTCGCGGATGAACGTGTCGTGTGCTTCGGTGAGCTCATGCGGCTGCAGCGGGTAGACGGCCCCGTCCGCCCCCAGCTCAGGCAGGCCCGCGTTCGGCATGCAGGAGAGGGGGATGCGGGAGTGGTGGGAGAGGTAGCGCAGGTGCTCGCTCATCTCTGCTGGACCGGTAGCGCAGTTGAGGCCGATCATGTCGACCCCTAGCGGTTCCAGCGAGGTCAGTGCCGCACCGATCTCGGAGCCCACCAGCATGGTCCCCGTGGTTTCAATCGTCACCTGGACGATGATCGGCGTGTCGGTACCCGCGGCCTTGCGGGCCCGCCGTGCCCCCACGATCGCGGCTTTCGCCTGCAGCAAGTCCTGGCAGGTTTCGATCACGATCGCGTCGACACCGCCGTCAATGAGCCCGCGTGCGCACTGTTCGTAGTGGTCGCGCAGCACAGCGTACGGGGCGTGGCCAAGGGTGGGCAGCTTCGTCCCGGGCCCCACAGAGCCGAGGACGTAGCGGACGTGATCGGCAGTGGTGTACGCGTCGGCGGCTTCGCGGGCCAGGCGGGCACCGGCTTCAGCCAGTTCGTAGGTGCGTTCCGCGATGCCGTATTCGCCGAGGTTTCCGAAGTTCGCGCCGAACGTGTTGGTTTCGACACAGTCGACGCCGGCCTGCAGGTAGGCCTCGTGGATCTCCCGGACCACGTCGGGCCGGGTGATGTTGAGGACCTCGTTACACCCCTCGTGTCCCTCGAAGTCGTCCATGCTCAGGTCGTATGTCTGAAGCATCGTTCCCATCGCCCCGTCGGCGACGAGGACGCGGGAACCGAGGACTTCACGGAAGGAGAGTCGAGCGCTCATAGACCGACCTTTGGCTTCGCTGTTGACGGACGTACGGCCCGCTGAGCGGGCCGCGAGGACGGTTGGGCAGCCCCGTGGGACGCTACTGCCTACGCCACCCCCCGGGTGCTTTGACGATAGCGCACCGTGGTTGTGCCTTTTCGTCGGACAATTACGGACCGCGGAACTCAGGGTGTGGCACGCTCCACAACGTCGACAAACCTGGAATCCTGGGCAGCGATTCGGCGTTTTGTTCGGTTTCGCCTCTACGGCGCAGTCCTGTTTGAACATATGGTGGACACAACAGCGGTGCGGATCGATAGTGATCCGGTACCCATGACCCCGATGATTGAAGGAGGCGGCCTGTGCCTGAGCTCGACAGCGTCTCGGAGCTGGTCGAGCCCGTGATGGTGGCCGCGTTCGAGGGCTGGAATGACGCCGGTGAGGCGGCCAGCGCCGTGATCGACCACCTGACCGATGTCTGGGGGGCTACCGAGCTGGTCTCCCTGGACTCTGAGGAGTACTACGACTTCCAGGTCACCCGGCCTCAGGTCACCGCAGTCAACGGTGCCCACCAGGGAATCCACTGGCCCGGGGTGAAAGTGCTGCTGACCCGTTCTCCCGAAGGGCGAGACGTGGTCCTGGTGCGAGGTGACGAGCCCAGCATGCGTTGGCGTGGGTTTGCCAGCGACCTGTTGTCGATCGCCCGGGAGTTGGGTGTGCGACGCGTGGTCCTCTTGGGCGCGCTGCTCGCCGACGTACCGCACACGCGACCCGTACCGGTCACGGGCATGTTCTCCCACCCCGAACTAGCCACCTCAGCGAGTCTGGAGCCGGCCACCTACGAGGGACCAACCGGAATTGTCGGCGTGCTGCACGACATTTTCAGCGCTGCCGGTCTGGAAACGATCTCCCTGTGGGCGGCGGTCCCCCACTATGTGTCCCAGCCGCCCAGCCCTAAGGCGACGCTGGCGTTGGTCCGCCGGGTGGAGGACACCTTGGATTTGACGGTCCGGCTGGGGGAACTGCCGGAGAACGCCCGGGCCTGGGAGCGCGGGGTGGACGAGCTCGCCGCCCAGGACACCGATATCGCGGACTATGTGCGCAGCCTCGAGGAGGCCAAAGACGCGGCGGAACTCCCCGAAGCCTCCGGGGAGGCTATTGCCCGTGAATTCGAACGTTACTTGCGGCGACGGCGCGGCGGATCCTAGCCGCTGCGGTACAGCTGCCGGTGGCCCGTCCCGGCCGGGGCGGGCCACCGGCGTGTCTGTGTGCGGTTCAGTCCACGCTGATCCGTCGCCATTCTCCGGTGGCGAGGACCGCGGCCCAGGCACCGGCGATCCGGGCCAGGCCCCGGCGGACCTCGTCGACCACGGCGGGGGCCAGCGGAGACAGCGCTGCCTCGCCGGGGTTGATCCGTACCGTGACCCGCAAGCCGTCCAATACCCGCTGGGCGCGGGCGATCGCTTCGGCGTCGGCGCTCTCCCCTGCCGCTGCCCGCAGTTGGGCGCGCAGCCCGTCGCGCAGGGCGAGCGCTTCGTCGAAGTCGGCAAGGGTGATCGGAATGGCGCTCTCCGGGATCAGCCGGTGGTCACGCAGGAACCGGGCGAGATCTGCCCGGCCGGCCAAAGAGTCACCGGTGGTGACGAAGTCGCGGATGAGCGTGGCCGCGGCGCTCAGAGTCTCGGGGGTTGCCATTGCTCCATCACATCACGGATTGACACCAAGCGTTGACGTTTCCGCTGACTTCACCCTTTTGTGGACGGACCGTTTTCCCGCCCCCGCACCCTACCGCGCGTCTTCTGCTTCGTCGGCGGCTTCCCGCATTCTCGCCAGGAATTTCAGGTATTCGGCTGCCCTCTGTTCGTCGACTTCGCGAAACAGGGCGTACGCCTTTTCGGCTTCGGCCACCGCTGCGGTGAGCAAGCCCTCAGCCGCCATGATGCGGGCCTTACTGTGGTGCAGTAAGCCACGCTGGTTTTTCAGGTGCTCGGCAGGGATGCGCAGTTCGGGGTGGGCCTCCGCCCGTTTCAGCCACTGCTCGGCCTGCTGGTGGGCGGTGTGCGCGTCCGCAACCCGGTGGGCGAGGAGCAGCGCGACCGCCCGGCAGTAGTGCTGCTCGTAGACCTGGTACGGCTCGTCGAGTTCCTCCCACAGCACGGCGGTGGCGGCGTGGCGTTCGGCTGCCTCCGCGTGGCGGCCCATCCGGCTCAGCACGCGGGCAGCTTCCACGTGGAGGACCGCGGTCTGCGCCGGGTCGTCCTCCATAGCGATGATCTCGTCCCAGCGGGCCAGGGCGTCCTCCAGTTCCCCGAGTTCACCAAGGGAGCGGGCGAGGATTTCCCGCACTGCTTTGCGGTCGACGGAAACGAGATGCTGTTCTGCTGCCAGGATCTCCTCAGCGGCTTCCGCAGCCTCGAAGTAGCGTTCGATGGCGTGGTAGGCGCGGGCCAGCAGCACCTTGGCGTGCGCGGCCATCGGAGCGATCCCGAGCGCGGTGGCCTGGGCGACTGCTTCCGCCAAGACAACCGCGGCCTGCTCGTACTCCTGGTCTTCGCACAGCCACTGGCCGCGGGTGAGCAGCACACTGGTCTCCGCTCCGGGAGGAAGGTCGGGGATCAGGTGGGCTTCGGCTTCCTCTAGCGCCTGCCAGGCAGCGTCCCACGCGTCCTGGCCGCTCGCGCGCAGCAACTGGGCGTGGCGGCATGCGGCCTCGACGACCAGGCGCGGGCTTCCGCTGTCCCGGGCTTCTCTCCTGGCCTGGGCGAGCAGGGCCTCCTGTTCGGGGAACGGGGCGTGTGTTGCGGCACTGATGGTGGCGAGGAGCAGCAGCACCTGGGCCCGCGCGGTCGCGTCAGCGTCGGGGTAGCCGCTCTCTTCCAGCAGCTTTCGGGCGTGGGCAAGCTCACCGCGGAACATCAGGTGCGCGGCGAGCCGGATGCGGGCGCCCACCCGCTGGGTGGGGGTGCCGTGCTCGTCCAGGTAGGCGACCGCCTGCTGCAGGAGGGCCAGCCCTTCAGTCCTGTTCCCGTCCTCGGCCAGGGACTGGCCGAGCAGGCTGAGGACCCGGTGCCGGTCGGCGTCGAGCTGTGCGGCAGCGTAGTGGTCGGCAGCGGCCCGGTAGTGCTCGACGGCTGCTGCGTGGTCCCCGTCCATGTCGTGGAACCATCCTTCGGCTTCCGCGCGTCGGCCCCGGGCCCAGGACGGCAGTTCGACGCCGACGGTGAGCTCGTCGAAACGGCGCCAGGCAGCCCGGGCCTGTTCCTTGCGCCAGGTGCGGCGCCACTGCTCAGCCTGGTCGAGGAGGTCCTGCCAGGTGTCGGCGAGCGGTTCAGGCAGCGGCTCCGGTGAGGCTGCGGCGGGGCGGGGGCGTGGTGCGTACTCGGTCAGCGGGAGTTCCGCCACGACCGGTTCGGCGGCAAGGCGGTCGCGGATCCTCGTGCTCTGCGCGGTGGTGCCGTTGCGCGCGTCGAACCGGGCGGCGAGCGCCAAGGCGTGGTCCCGCATCTGGTCGCGCAGTTCGGTGACGCGGAGCTCCGCGGCGGGGCGGTCCTGGTGCGCGGGACGGCGCACGGTGAGGTCGCCGTGCCCGCATGCGGCGAGCCGGTCCAGCAGTAGCGCGGCAGAGGCCGCGAACTCCATGGCGTCCATCGGGCTGGGGGTGCGTCCAACGCGCCCAGGTGCCGTTCCAGGAGTTCCAGGCCCCGCGCGTGGTTCCCGGTTACGGCGCAGAAGAACAGGTGGGTGCCGAGGGAGAAGAGGTAGCGCGTCTCATAGCGTCGGTGCACCCGGTAGGTGCGGCGATGGGCGTCGACTGCCGCCTCGTAGCGGCCGGTGCGCAGGTAGGGCTCGATGAGGGCGCTCAGGATGCCTTGCGGCTGTTCGACACAGGTGAGTTCCCCGGAGAGTACCGGTTCAGCGATGGCGATCGCCTCCGCGTGGGCTCCCCGCCACGCCAGATGGAAGGCCATAGCCGTGGGGACGCAGCCCGCACAGTCGGAGCTTTCGTCCTGGGGGGCGGTGCGCCACCGTTCGAACTCGGCGTCCGCGGTCGCCACGTCGCCGATGTGGCGGGCCACCTGGCAGCGCAGGCCGTGGACGGGGTGCAGGCTGTAGCCGCTTTCCCGGTAGCGGCGCTCCATATCGTCGAGCAGCGCATAGGTGCGGTCGAGCGGGATCTCCGGAAAATCGGTCAGTGCGGCGATGATCCACTTGAACTGCCACAGCAGCCGGTGGTGCGCTTCGGGGCCGTAGCGGGCGGGGTCCGCGTCGAAGGCGGTGAGGCAGCGGGTGAAGGTTGTCATCGCCCGCGCCGGCTCGCCCCCGTACTTGTACGCCTCGGTGAGGGACATCCGCAGGTGGAACACGTCTTCTTCGGTGGCGCCGCCGCGGATGGCCAGATCCAGGGCTTTCTCCAGGCCGGTGGTGCGGGCCCTGCCGTAGGGCAGGGCTAGTGACTGCTGGGTGAGGGTGCGCCAGTTCAGCTCGGTCACTGCTCTCTACTCCTCGGATTCTGTGGGGGCAGCCCAGTCCAGCAATCCGAGGAACGACCGGTTGAGGACTGCGCTGTCGGCCGGGCGCAGCGGGTGGCGGCCCTGCAACAGGGCTTGGCCGTAGAGGGCCTGGACTGCCACGGTGATCAGGTCGGGGTCGGTGAGGGTGGTGATCCGCCGGGTCAGGGGGTTGGCATGGTTGAGCACGAGACGGTTCTGGTCGGCGGCGAGGGCGGGTTCGAGGGCGCCGAGCACGTCGGCCCAGAGCGGGTCGGCCTCGGCCCGGGATTCGGCGAGTTCTCTGCGGTGTTCCGCGGCCCGGCTGGTCAGGTACAGCGCGGGCAGGGAAGCGGGGGCGTAGCTGCGGAGCAGTACCGTGCAGCCGAGGGAGTCGAGGGCGCGTTCCGCGACGTGGAGGAAGTCGCGGAGCCGCAATTCGGTTTCTGACGGCAGCCTGCCGAAGCGGGTGGTGAGCTCGCCGGGGTCCAGTGGGCGGAGCAGAGCGGCGCCCTGCCGGTCGCTGAGGCGGGAGATGATCTCGGTGTCGTAGACGTAGCCCGCGTTGACGAGACCCACGCCTTGGGCGGCGGCGACCGCGGACAGGCTGCGGAACTCGTCGATGTCGGACGTGTAACGGACTTCGGAGTGGCGTCGGGTGAACTCTGCCAGGGGCATCGTTCCGGAACTGGTTTCGAAGTCCAGCCAGCGGTACACCAGGTCCAGCATGGTGTCGTCGTGCGCGGCCAGCGCTTTCACATCGACGTGGTGGAGCTGCAGGAAGCGGCGGAGCTCTTCCGGTCTGCTGTGGGCGAGGGTGAGCAGCCAGTCGCGGATCTGCTCCCCTAGTGTGTCGCAGACCTGTCCGAGCAGGTCGTCGTCGTAGAGGGCTTCGCGGTTGGCGGTGGGACGCAGTTCTTCGGCGTCGACGACGCAGCGCACAAAAAACGCCCACTCGGGCAGCAGGTCGGTGACGTTGTCGGCGAGCAGCATGCGTTTGAGGTAGACCCGGTGGGCGGCGCGCACCGTGGGGTTGGCCGCGTGCGGGAGCACGAACGCTACTCCCCGCAACCCGGCCGCGGCCGCTTCCAGGTCGATCACGTCCAGCGGCGCAAAACCGAACACTGTCTGGCAGTAGTCGGCGAGCGCGGCGCGGCGGCGCACCGGGGTCGGGTAGGTCCGGCGCCACGGCGGTTCCCCTTCCGTGACAAGGGTGTCCCCGACTCGGAGTTCCACGGGGAGGAATGCGCCGTAGTGGCGGGCGAGGTTCGCGACAGTGGAGGCGGCGAACCATTCCTCAGCGTCGCGGCGGGGCCGCAGGATGACGGTGGTGCCGACTTCGTTGCGTTCTTCTGCGGCTTCCTCGACCAGGTAGCGTCCGTCGGAGTAGCCGACCCAGCGGATCGTGGGGCCGCCGTGCATGGAGCGGGTCAGCACTTCGATCTCGTCGGCGACGAGGAATCCGGAGAGCAGCCCGATTCCGAACTGGCCGAGGAATTCGTGGCGGGCGTAGCCGAGCTCGTCGCGTTTGCTGGACCGGCCGATAGTGGCGAGGAGTTCGTGGATCTGCGGTTCGGTCAGGCCCACCCCGGTGTCGTGGACCCGCAGGCTGCCTTCACCGGTGTGTTCGGGGGTCTCGATGTGGATCCGGGCGGGGGCGTCCGGCTCTTCGGCGCGCCGCGCGGTCACGGCGTCGACACCGTTCTGCAGCAGTTCGCGCAGGTAGACGCGGGGACTGGAGTATAGGTGTCGACTGAGGAGATCGACCACCCCCGCAGGTCTACTTGGAACGCGCGTTCGGTCACGGTCCGCCCTTTCCAGCCGCTGGGGCGTTGTTCTCTCGTACAAAGACGAGCGAACTATAACGGTGCGCAACGACGTTTCGCGCTGTGCTTTCGGTTTCCTGCGGCTGGTGCGGGCGCCAACGGTGGGCCGGGACACTGTCCCGGCCCACCGGACTCAGCGGTCGAGGGCCACTCCGAGCAGGGTGTCGACGGTGGTGCGCATGAGCGCGGGCGCGTCCGGATCGTCTCCGCTGCCGCTCAGGGCTGCGTCCGCCCACTCGTCGACCGCGGCCAGCGCGGTGGCCGTGTCCAAGTCGTCGGCGAGGGCGCTGCGCACCCGGGCCAGGAGCGGCCGGGCGTCGGGGGCGTTCTCCACTGCGGCGGCGGCCCGCCAGCGCTCCAGCCGCTGCTCAGCGGTGCGCAAGTCGGCGTCGGTCCACTCCCAGGCCGTGCGGTAGTGGTGGGCCAGCAGGGCCAGGCGGATCGCCATCGGGTCAGTGCCCGCCTTGCGGAGCTGGGAGACGAACACCAGGTTGCCCCGCGACTTGGACATCTTCTCGCCGTCCAGGCCGACCATGGCCACGTGGAGGTAGTGGCGGGCCTGGGGGCGGCTGCCCGTGGCACAGCAGGCTTCGGCGGCTCCCATCTCGTGGTGCGGGAAGATCAGGTCGTCGCCGCCGCCGTTGAGGTCGAAGCCCATGCCGAGTTCGTGCACGGAGATCGCGCTGCACTCCACGTGCCAGCCGGGACGTCCGCGGCCCAGCGGAGTGTCCCAGGCGGGTTCGCCGGGGCGTTCCGCCCGCCACAGCAGCCAGTCCAGCGGGTCTTTCTTGCCCGCGCGACCCGGGTCGCCGCCGCGTTCGGCGAAGAGCTCCAGCATGGCGGTGCGGTCCAGCTGGGAGAGGCTACCGAAGCCGGGGGCGTCGGCAGCGGAGAAGTAGATGTCGCCGTCGACTTCATAGGTGACCCCTTGCGCGCGGAGGCGGGCCACGAAGTCGGCGATGAGGTCCATCGACTCGACGACTCCGAGGAAGGCGCGGGGCGGCAGGATACGCAGCGCCGCCATGTCCTCACGGAAGACTTGGATCTCCCGCGCGGCGAGCTCTTGCCAATCCTGTCCAGTGGCTGCGGCCCGCTCCAGCAGCGGGTCGTCGATGTCGGTGATGTTCTGCACGTAGTCGACCGTGTGTCCGGCATCCCGCCACACCCGGTTGACCAGGTCGAAGGTGAGGTAGGTGAAGGCGTGGCCTAGATGGGCGGCGTCGTAGGGGGTGATCCCGCAGACGTACATCCGCGCGGTGGCCCCCGGGGTGATGGTGCGGCGGGAGCCGGTGACGGTGTCGTGGACACTGAGCGGCCCGCCGTGGTCCGGCAGGGCGACGACTGTGGGCGCAGGCCAGGAACGCATGACCATGAGGTTATCTGCCGCCCCTAGCGGCCCGGTAGGCGGGACGGCTGCTTTCCCCGGTCTGCTTCCTCACGGCCTGGGCGGTCCGACAGCATCCTCCCGACGTGCGGACTGGGTGATGAACCGCATGCTCAGCGCGACCCCGATCAGGCACAGTCCTGCCAGTACCGGGTTGCCGTGTGCCCAGTGCCACAGCACCGCCCCTAGCGCCACCACGTACAGCAGCCAGTAGGCGGCGTTCTCCCATACCCACGGTTTGTCCACGGTGCACCTCACCTTCTCGGCCGCGGACGGCTCCGGCTGCCGTATTTCCGGTCAGGTCACTGTTACGGACGTATGCGACCGGAGTGAGGTTTACCGGTCGGCTTAGCGGATGAGCGACCAAGCTGCGGGATCGCCGGGGGTGTCGGTGAAGGCGTAGCGCAGCACGGTGGGGGTGAGGGCCAGCAGGGTGACCGAATTGGTGGCCCACACGCGGCCGTCCGGCAGTTCGAGCCGGGCGACCAGGGAGGTTCTGTCGTCCCCTCCCCCGCTTGCGGAGTGGGCGGTATCCGCAGCGGCTTCGTCTAGCAGGCGCACCCAGTCCCCCCAGATCTCGCGGATGTCCGACGAGGTGCGCAGCACGTCCTCGGACGGGGCAGGCCGGGTTGCAGCGAACCGTGGACCGTGCTGGGCGGCGCGCGGCGCGGTGGCGTCCAGCCCGGTGTTGACGACGACGGTCACGCCGGGCGCGAGTTTCTCCTCGGTCAGGTCGGAGCCGTCCCAGCTCACCAGGGCGGCTTGCTCGGGGTCGGCGATGACGAGGTGGAACGGGTCGAAGGCCCGCAGCTCGTCCCGGCCCAGGCCCAGGGTGCCCGTGGCGGCGGCCCGCAGCGGAAGCTCGCCCCGGCTGCGGCGGGTCACTCCCGGAGGCACGGTGGAGTCGAACACGGGCCGCCGTCCCGTAGCGGTGAGTTTCTCCACCCGCCCGTTGAGTATTGCGGCCACGCGCGGCGTTGCCGACTCAGGGGGTGCAACCGCCAGCCAGGTGCCGCCGGCCTGGGCGTCGCGACCACCGATGAGGTGCGGCCACTGCGGCCAGTGCTGTCCTGGCCGGTCAAACGGGCGGTCCACCATTTCGTCGCGGAGGGCGGCCAGCACAATCGGGACGGGAGCGGTGGGATCGAATCCCACAATGGCGGTACACATTGGGACTGCTCCTCAGTGTCACCGGGCAACGGGAGCGAACGCGCACCGTCAGCGTCTCCCGTAGGCTCTGGCTGCGCGCCGCGGCTCCGATTGTCGCAGCACGCTTTCTTCCAGTATGGGACGGGATGGTGGTCGATGGTCCAGCAGGACGGGCAGGCGGCGCTGCCGGAGGCTTCTGACGTCGGATTGACCTCTGCGCAGGCCGCGCAGCGGCTGGCTGCCGGACTAGGCAACGATGTTCCGGTGCGGGCCAGCCGCACCGTCGGGCAGATCATCCGGGCCAACGTCTTCACGCGGATCAACGCGATGGTGGCGGTGCTGTTCGGAGTGATCGCGGTCATCGGGCCGGTCCAAGACGGGCTGTTTGCCCTCGTCATCGTGATCAACACCCTGGTCGGCATCGTCCAGGAGCTGCGCGCGAAAAAGACCCTGGACTCGTTGGCGATCATCAATGCGGCCCGGCCGCGGGTGGTCCGCGACGGGGTAGCGGTGGAGGTGCGCCCCCAGGAGGTGGTGCTCGACGATGTGATCGAGCTGGGGTCCGGGGACCAGGCCGTGGTGGACGGGGTTGTGGTGTCCGCCTCCGGTCTGGAAGTGGACGAGTCGCTGCTGACCGGGGAAGCGGACCCGGTCCTCAAACAGCCCGGCGACCCGATCCTGTCAGGCAGTTTCGTTGTGGCGGGCAGCGGCCGGTTCCGGGCCACTCGGGTGGGCCGTGACGCATACGCGGCCCGGATCACGGAGGAGGCGTCCCGGTTCTCCCTGGTCCGTTCGGAGCTCCGCTCCGGGGTGGACCGGATCCTGCGGTTCATCACCTGGCTGCTGTTCCCTATCGGCGGTCTGCTGCTGTACAGCCAGTTGTTCTTGGATGCGCACGTCACCGCGGAAGTCTCGGCGGGCGGCACTATTTCCGGGCCGTTCGCGGATGCGTTGCGCGGCACGGTGGCCGCGCTGGTGTCGATGGTCCCGGAAGGGCTGGTGCTGCTGATCAGCATCGCTTTCGCGGTGGGGGTGATCCGGCTGGGACGGCGGCGCTGCCTGGTGCAGGAGCTGCCCGCGATCGAAGGGCTGGCCCGGGTGGACGTCGTCTGCACCGACAAGACCGGCACGCTCACCGAGGCGGGGATGCGGCTGGCGGAAGTACGGCCGTTGGACGCTGCCGCGGACGCGGACGCGTTGACCGAGGTGCTCGCCGCGCTTGCCGCGGCCGACCCGCACCCCAATCCGAGCATGGCCGCGATCCGCGACTCCTGCGGCACGCCCCCGGACTGGCCGGTGGCCGCGGTACGGCCGTTCTCCTCGGCACGCCGGTGGAGCGGGGCGAGTTTCACGACGCCGCAAGGGAAGCAGCATTGGGTGCTGGGTGCGCCTGAAGTGCTGGCGGACGCCGACTCGCCAGCGGTGGCGGCCGCTGCCCGGACGGCGGCGCAGGGCCTGCGAGTGCTGCTGCTGGGACGGGCCGCCGCAGCCGTAGACGGCCCTCACCAGGTGACCCCGATGGCCCTGGTCGTGCTCGAGCAGCGGGTGCGGCCCGACTCGGCGCCGACCCTCGACTACTTCGCCCGCCAGGATGTGGCGGTCAAAGTGGTCTCCGGGGACAACGCGGCCTCCGTGGCCGCGGTCGCCCACACTCTGGGGTTGCCCGGCGCAGACCAGCCGGTGGACGCCCGCGACCTCGCCCCGCAGGACGCAGATTTCGCGGAGAAGGTGGAGAAAGCGACCGTGTTCGGCCGGGTGTCCCCGGAGCAGAAGCGGTCCATGGTGGCGGCGCTCCAGCAGCATGGCCACACCGTGGCCATGACCGGGGACGGGGTCAACGACGTGCTCGCGCTCAAAGAAGCCGACATCGGGGTAGCCATGGGGTCGGGGAGTCCCGCGGCTCGGTCGGTCGCGCAGATCGTGCTGCTGGACGACCGGTTTGCGACCCTGCCGCACGTGGTCGCGGAAGGGCGGCGGGTGATCGGGAACATTGAACGGGTCGCCAACCTGTTCCTCACCAAAACCGTGTATTCGATGACGATGGCGACCGTGGTGAGCCTGCTGGCGGTCGCCTACCCGTTCTTCCCCCGCCACGCCACGCTCATCAACGCCGTCACGTTCGGAATCCCCTCGTTCTTCCTCGCGCTGGCGCCCACCACGGAGCGGGCCCGGCCGGGGTTTGTGGCGCGAACGCTGCGGCTGGCCGTGCCCGCAGGGCTCGTCAGTGGACTCGCCGCGATGACCACCTACTTCCTGGTGTTGGACGGGGCGGACACTCCCACGCTGGCCGACCGTACGGCGGTACTGATCACGCTGTGTGCCACCACGCTGTGGGTGCTGCTGCTCGTGGCCCGCCCTTATGTGTGGTGGAAGGCGGTGCTGGTCGCTGCCATGGTGGGGCTGCTGCTGGCAGCGCTGCTCACCCCCGTGGGGCAGGCGTTCTTCGCGTTGGATATGAGCGACCCCGCTGCGGTGGGCACCGCGTTGGCGGTGGCGGGGGTAGCGGCCGCGATCATCACCGTGATCCGCGTCGTGGACGCCCGGTGGCTCTCCCGGGAACGGGACACCCGGGATTCCTGAGCGTGCGGTCGGGATCAGATCGGCGGCCAGGGCAGCGCAGGCCAGTCCTCGGGAGGGTAGGGGTGGATGCGGTGCTCGCAGAGCACTTCGACGCGGCGCAGTGTCGCATACCGTTCCTGCGGGGTCAGGTGGCGGGCGAGGACACGGGCCACGTCGCTGCCCGGGTCCTGGAGCATCGCCCGAAGCGCGTCAAGCCGTACCACGGCCGGTTCGGGCAGCGGCTGCCCCGCCCACTGCCACAGCACGGTGCGCAGCTTGTACTCCGCGGAGAACGACACTCCGTGATCACAGCCGTAGAGGTGGCCGTCCGGGGTGGGCAGCAGGTGGCCGATCTTCCGGTCAGAGTTGTTGATGACCGCGTCGAAGACCGCCATCAGCCGCAGTTGGGGGTTGGTGCTGTCCCGGGCGAGCGCGACCAGGTCCACGCTGGTGTCCGCAGCGATCCACAACTGCACCATGCCGGGGCCGTGCGGGGCGTCCTCCCGGTAGACGGTGGGCGGGACGAGGTTCCAGCCCAATGCTTGGGACACCGCGTGCGCGGAGACCTCGCGTCCAGCGAGTGTGCCGTCCGGGAAGTCCCACAGCGGCCGCTCCCCCGCCACCGGTTTGTACACGCACGCCGCTGTCCGGCTACCGTCGGTCACCTCGCAGTACAGGGTGGTGTTGGAGGCTCCGGTAAGCCTGCCCAGCACGGTGAGACGCCCGTAGCGCAGCAGAGTGAGGTCCTCGTCGTCGGTGGGGCGGCCGTGCGGTGCCGCGGTCATGGAACTCCGTTTCGAGGGGACAACCAGCTACATGATGTGCACGGGACGGTAGCCATTCTGGCGCGGGCAGATGTGCCCGCCGGGGTCGAGGGGGTTGCCGCACAAGGGGCAGTTGGGGCGGCCCGCTGCGACCACGCGCCGCGCACGCTCCGCAAAAGCCCGGGCTTCCGCGGGGGTGAGGTGGACGCGCAGAACATCGTAGGGCACGTCGTCGGCGAACGCTTGTACTCGGGGGGATTCCCCGCTTTCGTCGGGTCCACGGAGCTGCTGGGCTTCCACGATGACCCGGCGGGTCTGCGCGTCCCAGGCGAGGGCCAGGGTGCCGACCCGGAACTCTTCCTCGATGGGGCGTTGCAGCGGGTCGTTGTCGCTTTCCGCAACCTCGTGCAGGTCGGGTGCGTCCCCGAACCGCCGGCGCACCTCCTCCAGGAGTTCCCCAACGCGTTCCGCCAGCGCAGCCACCTGTGCTTTTTCCAAGACGACGCTGGTGATACGACCGCCTTCCACCGCTTGGAGAAAGAAGGTGCGTTCCCCGGGCGGACCGACGGTGCCGACGACGAACCGGTCCGGGGAGTCGTACTGGTACAGGGGCATCGACGGGGACTCCGTGGCTGGGTCTGGGTTTGTGCTTGGTGGGCTTGACTCTTCCTTTTCTATCAGGCTTCTCCTGCCCCGCCACCGACGACGGCGTCCCCCGTGGCGTCCTCGGGGGGCCGCAGCCCTGCCGTGCCGCCTCCCACGTCGTTGATCCGGAGCACGAACGGGCGCAGCCTGGTGTAGCGGACCGCGCTCAGCGAGCACGGGTCGATCTGGATGCGCTGGAACTGGTCGAGGTGCAGGCCGAGCGCGTCAGCCAGAATCGCTTTGATCACATCCCCGTGGCTGCACACCAGGTAGACGGGCGTGTCGTGCTGGGCGAGCAGCCGCGTGTTGTAGTCGTGCACGGCCGAGACCGCGCGGTGCGCGGTCTCGGCGAGGCTTTCTCCTCCGGGGAAGCGCGCGGCACTGGGGTAGGCCTGGACGACCGGCCACAGGTCGTCCTTGGCAAGCTCGGTGAGGGGGCGTCCGGTCCACTCTCCGTAGCGACACTCTCCGAACCGCTCGTCCACGGTGACGGGCACGCCGACCGTGTCGGCGACCGCTTGTGCGGTTTCCACGCAGCGTTCCAGCGGGCTGCTGACAATGGCGTCCACGCGGAGGGACGCCAGCCGCTGCGCGAGCGCCGCTGCCTGGGCCCGGCCCCGCTCGTCCAAGTGGATGCCGGGCGTCCATCCTGCCAGTGTCTTCCCGGTGGCCGCGGTCAGACCGTGCCGCACCAGCAGGAGGGTCACGGCCGCGGTCCTGGATGAGTTCGCCATGCCCCGTACCCTAGTGAGTCGCTTCGGCTGCGGTCACCGAAGCCGCGCTGCCTTCGAACTCCGCTCCGGATTCGGGGGTCAGCACGCCGAAGCTGACCAGGGCGAGGATGAGGATGCCCAAGGCGATCCGGTAGTAGACGAACGGCATGAAGCTGTTGGTGGAGATGAACCGCATGAACCAGGCGATCACCGCGTAGCCGACAGCGAACGCCACCAGGGTGCCGACGATCGTGGCGCCCACGCCCGCGTACTCGTTGCCGCCGATGTCCTTGAGCTTGTAGAGCCCGGACGCGAACACGGCGGGCATGGCGAGCAGGAAGGCGTAGCGGGCGGCGGCTTCCCGTTTGAAACCCATGAGCATGCCACCGGTGACAGTGGCACCGGACCGGGAGACGCCGGGGATCAGCGCGAGCATCTGGAACAGCCCGTAGATGAGGCCGCGCTGGGCGTTGAGGTCGGTCAGTTCCCGGTGCTTGCGGGAGTAGCGGTCCACCATCCCCAGCAGGACGCCGAAGACGATCAGGGTGAGCGCGGTCAGCCGCAGGTCCCGGAAGGGCGCGCTGATCTGCTCTTCGAACAGCAGGCCCGCCACCCCGATGGGGATGCTGCCGATGATGACGTACCAGCCCATGCGCGCATCGATGTGTCGGCGCAGCTCCTTGTTGCCCAGGGAACGGAACCACGTCGCCAGGATGTTCCCCACGTCTTTGCGGAAGTAGATCAGCACGGCGAGCTCGGTGCCGATCTGGCTGACCGCGGTGAACGCCGCGCCGGGGTCTGGCCAGCCGGAGAAGGCCGCGACGATACGCAGGTGGCCGCTGGAGGAGATCGGCAGGAACTCGGTTAATCCTTGGACCAGCCCAAGGATGATGGCCTCGATGATGGACACGGCGGATTCGGCTCCTGGTCACAGAAGGGCGACATGATGGGGGGCGTGATGAGGACCGCACCGCGCAGTGCGGAAAGACCCGGGAAGCTTAGCGCGCACCGGGCGTCCACGTGTGGAAGAGCGGTATCGCTCGACTGTCGTGAGACGGTACTCTCCGCGCCATGGAACAGCGACATCTGGGCAGATCGGGCCTGTGGGTCTCCACCATCGCCCTAGGCACGATGACCTGGGGCGAGGATACCGAGGAGGGTGAGGCGGCCGACCTGCTCGCGACGTTTGTGGACGCGGGCGGCACACTCATCGACACCGCCGACATCTACCAAGGCGGGCAGGGAGAACGCATCCTCGGACGGTTGCTGCCCACCGTGGTTCGTCGGGACGACGTGATCATAGCGACCAAAGCGGGGCACTGTCTGGATCGTCGGCGTCCCAGCAACACTTCGCGGCGGCATCTGCTGGCCGCTTTGGAAGCGTCCCTGCGGCGGTTGCAGACCGATTACGTGGACTTATGGCAGCTCCATGTGTACGACCCCACCACGCCGCTGGAGGAAACTCTCGCAGCGGTGGACTCCGCGGTGGCGTCCGGGAAGGCGCGCTATGTGGGGGTGGGGCAGGTGACAGGCTGGCAGTTGGCGCGCTACGCCACCTGGCAGCAGGCGACGCTGGCGTCAGGCAGTTCCCCGATCGTGGCGGTGGGCACCGAGTATTCGCTGCTGAACCGGGAATGCGAGCGGGAGCTGCTGCCGGCCGCCAGAGCCTGCGGAGTGGGAATTCTCGCATGGTCGCCGCTGGGGCGCGGTGTGTTGACCGGCAAGTACCGTACCGGGGTGCCCCGCGATTCGCGGGGCGCGAGCGCGCACATGGCGTCGTTTGTGGAACCCTACTTGGATGAGCAGGGCCGCCGTATCGTGGAGTCGGTGTACACGGCCGCGCAAGGACTGGGCGTGCCCCCGTTGGGGGTGGCGTTGCGTTGGGTGCTCAGCCAGCCGGGGGTGGCTGCGGCGTGCGTGGGGCCGCGCACGGTCGCCCAGTTGTCGGAGATCCTGGCCGCGGAGAACGTGGTGCTGCCCCGGGAGATCAGCGAGGCGCTCGCTGACGCGTCGGCTGCCGCGGTGTGACCGCGGGCCGCGGCTTTGGTTGCGGCGCCGTGAAGCGGAGCGCGCGCCCCACTAAGCTCACGGGGGTGGCTTTCCGCCCGTGTCCGGTCTGAGCCTGTGAGGTTCCCTACCGTGGTCGATCCCTCCCCTGCTGTCCTGGACGATGCTGTTGCGCGGACGCGTGAGGCGCTCACCCGCATGGGGGCGCCTGACCGGCTGGCGGCCCCGCTGGTGGCCGTGCTCGGCCCGGACGCTGCCGCGCGGCTCACCGCTGACCCGTGGCAGTTGCTGGAACTCTCGTCGGTCACCCCTCGCCAAGCGGATTTCTGTGCGCGCACGCTGCTCGGCGCCGCGGCCCGTCCCGACGATCCGCGGCGGGTGCGTGCCCTCGTGGTCCGCCTGGTGCGGCGCGCTGCCCGGGAAGGGCATACCGCGGTCGAGTACGCCCGGGTCGCGCGGGCGCTGCGCAGCCTGGGGGTGACGGCGCCGGACGCGGCAGGGCAGGCGGCCGCTGAGGACGACCGGGTGCGACTCATCGAGGACATGCCGGAGGAGGGGGACGACAGCGAGTTCGACGGTGACCTGCCGGAGCCTCCCGCCCCCGACCGGTTCCTCGCGTTGGCGTCCCTGGGGGAAGCCGAACAGCGGCTGGCCCGGGAGCTGGTCCGGTTGACCGCGAGCGAGCCGATCATGGACTCGGCGACCGCGGCGGAGACCGTGCAAGCGGCGGCGGAGAAGGCAGGCCACGACCCCGCACCCGAGCTGGTGGCCGCCCTAGTCACGGTGGCGTTGCGCGGCGTCACTGTGGTGATGGCCGGGCCTGCGGCGCAGGAGGCGCGGCTGGCGACGATCCGCTATGCCGCGGCGATCGCCGTGGAGAGCCAGACAGGGATGGCACTGCTTACCCCCCAGGCGAGCGGGGCGGCCGCTCTCAACCGGGTGCTGGCCGAGGAAGGGATACGGGCACGCACGGTGGCCGCGGCCTTGGACGATCACGCTCTTGCCGAGTGCGGCCTGGTCGTGGTCGACCGGGCCACGGCACTGGACACGGAGACGTTCGCGGCCCTGGCTGCGGCCTGCCCCGGGCACGCGCACTTGGTGCTTCTGGCTGATCCCGCACAGCTGCCTTCGGCGGGGCCCGGGCAGGTGGTAGCCGATCTGATCGCTTCGCGGACTGTGGCGGTGGCTGCCCTGCCGGACGATGCCCGGCCGACGGCGCAGGCGGCGCTGACCGCTGAGGTCGGCGCGGGTCGGCTGCCGGAGCGGGTGGATGCTCCCGGGCACGAGGTGGTGGTCGTGCCGACCGGGTCGGCGGAGGAGGCCGTGCACCGCACCCTGCAGCTGGTGACGGATTCCATTCCCCGTACGTTCGGTGTAGACCTCGCCCAGGTGCAGGTGGTCACGGCGGCTCCCGACGGTCCGGCCGGTGCTGCCGAGCTCAACGCGGTGTGCAAGGCCCGGTTCAACCCTGGTCCGGGTCTGGTGGGGGGCCTGGATGTGGGCGACCGGGTGCTGTTGGCGGGCCGCGGCCACGGATATGCGCCCGGGGACACGGGTGTGCTGCGCGGGCAGAGCGGGGCCAGCAGCATCGTCGAGCTGGCTGACGGCTCCACGGTCACGGTGACCCAGGCGGCCCATCTGCGCCCGGGGTGGGTGGTGCCGCTGGCGGCCGCACTGGGTGGCACGTGGCCTGCCGTGGTCGTGGTGTTCACCCCGGATGCGGCGCTGTCGCGTCCAGCGGTGCGCACCGCGCTGGCTTTGGGGGAACGGCACGTGTCGATCGTCAACGCGGCCGGGGACGCGCTTGCGAAGGCGGTGCGCGGTGTTCCTGACGTCTCCCGGGCAACCCGGCTGGTGCGGCTCCTCCGCGAGGGGTGAGGCTGTGGGGACTTCCGGGCGCTTGAGGACGCTTCGGGCGTCTGGAGTTGAACCGGTGCAGGCCGCTGGCCGGTTTAGAGGCGGTCCAGGAAACCGCCGTCGACCACCAGGTTGGCGCCGGTGATGAAGCTCGCGGCCGGGCTGGCGAGGAACGCGACCGCCCGGGCGACTTCCTCGGGGCGGCCGAGCCGACCGAACGGGATGCGGGCCCGCACACTCGCGTAGTAGTCGGGGTCGGTGTCCCGCCGCCGGGCCCAGCTGCCGCCTTCGAACTCGATGGGGCCGGGAGAGACGATGTTGACCCGCACGCCCCGGGGTGCCAGCGCCCGGGCCAAGGCGGTGGCGTGGTGGTTGAGGGCTGCTTTGACCGCGCCGTAGGGCTTGGGACCGGACGGTGCGGTGACGTGCAGCGCAGAAGTGCTGGAGATGAGGATGACTGCGCCGCCGCGTTGGGAGGAGGCGAGGTGTTCTTGTGCTTGGTCGGTGAGGACCGTGAACGGCAGGATGTCGGTGCGCAGGGCTCCTTCCCATCCCACGGCGCCGCCGCCGGAGACGTTGGAGACGACCACGTCGAGGCCGCCGAGTTCGGCTGCTGCCTCGTCGACGAACGCGCGCAGCGCCGGGGCGTCGGCGACGTCCACTTCCCGGGCCATGACGATCGCGCCGGTCTCGCGCAACTGTCGTGCCGCGACTTCCAGCGGTGCCCGGGTGCGGGCGCAGATCGCCAGGTTGGCGCCTTCTTCAGCGAAGACTTGAGCGATCGCCCGGCCGATCCCCCGGCTTGCTCCGGTGACCAGCACCGCGGCACCACGCAGTCCCAGCTCCATGCCCGTCTCCTCTCGTCCGTGCCCGTACGTCGGCTCCCGGGACGCGACTACCCGGGAGCCGACCGTTCACCGGATCATGCGCCGGTGGAGTGGAATCCTCCGTCGACGTGCACGATCTCCCCGGTTGTGGCGGGGAACCAGTCCGACAGCAGGGCCACGACCGCGCGGGCCGCGGGTTCCGGGTCGGTGATGTCCCAGCCCAGCGGGGCGCGCTTCGGCCATTCCGCGGCCAGCTCCTCGAAGCCGGGGATGCTGCGGGCTGCCATGGTGTTCAGCGGCCCGGCCGAGACCAGGTTGACCCGGATCTTCTGCTCACCGAGGTAGCGGGCAAGGTAGCGGGCGGTGGAGGCCAGTCCGGCCTTGGCCACGCCCATCCAGTCGTAGATGGGGTAGGAGACGCTGTTGTCGAAGTCCAGCGCCACCACCGAGCCGCCGTTCTTCATCAGCGGCAGCAGCGCGGTCGTGAGGGATTTGAGGGAGAACGTGGACGTGTGGAGCGCGGTAGCGACGTGCTCCCAGCGGGTGTTGAGGAAGTTGCCGCCGAGCGCCTCCTGCGGGGTGTAGCCGATGGAGTGGACGATGCCGTCGAGCCCGTCGACGTGCTCGGCGACCCGGTCGGCGAGGGTGTCGAGGTGCTCGTCGTTGGTGACGTCCAGTTCGAGAACCGGCGGGGGTTCGGGCAGCCGCTTAGCGATCCGCTCCACGAGAGTGAGCCGACCGTATCCCGTGAGGACCACGGTGGCCCCCTGCTCCTGGCACAGCCGTGCCACGTGGAAGGCGATGGAGGAGTCGGTCAGGACGCCTGTGACCAGGATGCGTTTGCCTTCGAGAATTCCCATGCGTTGTCTCGTTCCTTGACGGGTGGCTGGTGTGGACAGAGTCAGTGGCCCATGCCGAGGCCGCCGTCGACGGGGATGACCGCACCCGTGATGTAGCCGGCGTCCTCGCTGGCGAGGAACCGCACGGCTTTCGCCACGTCGGCGGTGGTGCCGTACCGGCCCAGCGGCACGTTCTTCTTGATCTCCTCCTGGCGTTTCTCGGGCAGCGCCGCGGTCATGTCGGTCTCGATGTAGCCGGGGGCGACCACGTTGACGGTGATGTTGCGGGACCCGAGTTCCCGGGCGAGCGAGCGGGCGAAGCCCACGAGCCCGGCCTTGGATGCGGCGTAGTTCGCCTGTCCCGGCGACCCGGCCAGGCCGACCACGGAGGAGATGAGGATGATGCGGCCACTGCGTTTACGCATCATGCCGCGCACTGCGCGCTTGGCCACCCGGAACGCGCCGGTCAGGTTGGTGTCGAGCACCGCGTTGAAGTCTTCTTCGCTCATGAGGGCCAGCAACTGGTCCTTGTTGATGCCCGCGTTGGCGACCAGGACCTCGACCGGGCCGTGGGCCTCCTCCACCTGCTTGAAAGCGGCGTCCACCTGGGCGCTGTCGGTGATGTCGCATTGGACCCCGAACAGTCCTTCCGGGGGCTGCCCGGTGCGGTAGGTCACCGCGACGTCGTCGCCCGCTTCCTTGAGCTCCCTGGCGATGGCCAGACCGATTCCGCGGCTGCCACCGGTGACCAGAACCGAGCGAGACATGACGGCACCTCCGAAACCCTGCCAGGCAGAAACAACAGACGTGTGTGGAACGCACAGCAGAGTATCCACCTACCGCCGGGTAGCCCCAACCCGGTGCGCGGCGGACCGGGTTGGGCGGGGTGCAGCCGAGGAGTTGTGCCGCGGCTGCCCGGGGCCTGCTGCGCGGCGGGCCTCAGGCGGAGAGACGGGCGAGGCCGCCTTCGACGAGGACTGGCACGACCTGGCCGATGTATTCGAAGTTGCTGCCGACGGTCTTGCCTTGGACGTAGCGGTAGTGGATGCCTTCCAGGATGACGGCGAGTTTGAAGAACGCTAGGCCGGTGTACCAGTCGAGCCGGGAGATGTCGCGGCCGGAGCGTTCCGCGTAGCGGGCGATGAGCTCGTCGGTGGTGGGGAAGCCGGGGGCCCGGTGCACGTCGCTGGGCCCGGGGGTGGCGAGGATCTCGTCGCTGAAGTAGACGAGCATGAGCCCGAGGTCGGTGAGCGGGTCGCCGAGGGTGGACATCTCCCAGTCCAGGACGGCGGTGATCCGGTCGTCGGTGTCGACGAGCACGTTGTCCAGCCGGTAGTCGCCGTGCACGATGGCGGCTGCCCCCGACTCCGGCACGGTGTCGGCGAGGCGGGCACGCAGCTCGTCGATGCCGGGCAGGTCGCGGCTGCGGGAGGCGTCGAGTTGTTTGCCCCAGCGGCGGACCTGGCGTTCGAGGAAACCGTGCGGGCGGCCGAAGTCGGCGAGTCCGACGGCCGCGGGGTCCACCGAGTGCAGGGCGGCGAGGGTGTCGATCAGCCGCAGCGCGATGTCGCGGGTGCGGTGCGGACCTCTGCTGGCGAGCTGGTCTGCCCGGCGGAGCGGGGTGCCCGGCACGAACTCCATGATGTAGAAGCGGGCGCCGATGACGGAGGTGTCTTCGCAGAGCGCGACTACAGCGGGGACGGGAACGTCGGTGTCGGCGAGCGCAGAGATGACCCGGTATTCGCGGGCCATGTCGTGCGCGGTGGGCAGGACGTGGCCGAGCGGGGGGCGGCGCACAACCCACCGTGTGGTGCCGTCGGTGACGGAGTAGGTGAGGTTGGAGCGTCCCCCTTCGATGAGTTCCCCGGTCAACGGACCGGTGACCAGACCGGGCCGCACCTCGTCGAGGTAGGCGTGCAGCCGCTGCAAGTCCAGCCCAGGCGGGTTCTCCACACTCATCGCCACTCCTCTACCAATTGACCGACTGGCCGGTATCTCACTGGGCAACAGGAATATACCCTGAGCGCTCTTACCGGAGAGACCACGGGACTCCAGGAACATACCGTCCAGTCAGTCTGGTATTTTCGGGGTGGTGCGCGGAGCTGTTCCCACCAGGCTTCCTCCCCGCCGCCATCCAGCCGAGTCCCCCTTGCTGCGCCGCCCTCTCCGCGCCCCTGGACGCATTGTTTCCGCGGCTCACCCACCCCGTGCGGCTAGCACGGAAAAGCCAACCGCCGCCCTCGGTCACCCCGAGCACGAATCCACGCGAAAATCCCGCAACAATCGCGCTGAAATACTCCGCCGCTATCGGAAAGAAAAAGATTTCCGGCACGCGACACCGGGCCGGGATCTCCCATTCCGCGTAGCGGGAACCTCCAGGGAGCAATCCGCGTCTTCCCCGGAAAAGACCGGGACCCTCTCTTTGGCGCAGCGGGCCTTGAAAGAATCCGCCCGGTTTTCTTACGAGACGGGCCTTCCCGTTTCTTCGCAGTGTTTTAGCCGCTGCAGTGGACAGGGCTCATAAAGGCGGGACTCACGTCCCGCACGCACCGCTACCGGCCGCTGCCCTCACACCAGCCCGGCGTCGTGGGCGAGAATCGCGATCTGCACCCGGTTGTTCTTCTCCAGCTTGGTCAGAATACGGCTGACATGGGCTTTGACCGTGGCCTCGCGCATGCCGAGCTCTGCCGCGATCTCCGCGTTGGACAACCCGCGGGCCACACCGACCAGCACTGCGCGCTCCCGTTCGCTCAACACTTCCAACCGCCGGGCCGCCTCCGCGGCACTGTTCCCGCTAGGAGCCGCGAACCGCTCCAGCATGCGCTTGGTGACACTGGGCGCGAGCATCGCGTTACCCTCGTACACGGTGCGCACCGCAGTGATCAGGTCCCGCGGCGGAGTGTCCTTGAGCAGGAACCCCACGGCTTTGGCCCGCAACCCGCGGTGCACGTACTCGTCCAAGTCGAACGTGGTGAGCAGCACCACTTTGGGCGCGTTGGGGAGTTCCGCGAGATGCGCGGCAGCGGTCAGCCCGTCCATGCCCGGCATGCGGATGTCCAGCAGCACCACATCGGGCTGCAACTTCCGCGCCAAGGCCACGGCCTCGGCACCGTCCGCGGCCTCCCCCACGACCTCCAGGTCAGGCGCGGACTCCAGGATCATCCGCAGTCCGGAACGTACCAGTTGCTCGTCGTCGACCACGAGAACCGAGATCACGAGATCTCCTCTGCAGGACGGGGAGTTTCGGTGGGAGCCGCGGGGATGATAGCGCGCACCCACCACCCGCCGTCTGCAAGTGGACCCGCCACAAAAGTTCCCCCGACGAGAGCCAGCCGCTCCCGCAGGCCGATCAGGCCGTACCCGCTGTCAGGCACGGGATTGGCGACCTTCACCGTGGCAGGGCCGTTGACAACGGTAACGGTCAGCGCGGTCCTCCCGTAGTCGATCCGGACGTCGATCTCCGCCCCCGGGGCGTGCTTGACCGCATTGGTGAGCGCTTCCTGCACCACCCGGTATGCGGTGCGTTCCACTTGGGCGTTCAACGGGCGCGGAGTTCCCGTCGTGGTGAGGTCGACGTTGGCCCCGGCAGCGCACGCGGCGTCGATCAGGCTGCCCACATCGTCCAAAACCGGCTGGGGGGCGGTAGGCGCCGCCTCCCCGTTCCGCAGCACGCCGAGGATCTCCCGGAGTTCGCTGAGCGCTTCCCGGCCGGTCGTGCGGATCAGTTCCGCGATCTCAGCGGTACGCTCATCCGGCGCGGAGACTTCCAGACCGCCCGCGTGCAGCACCATGAGGCTCACCCGGTGGGCGACGACGTCGTGCATCTCCCGGGCGATCCGGGTGCGTTCCGCAGCGATCGCGGTCTCCGCGCGCAGATGCTGCTCCCGTTCCAACCGTTCGGCGCGCTCCCGCAAGTTCTCCACGAGCTGCCGGCGCGTCCCCACCCACATACCGAAAAAGAGAGGGAGCAGGATGAACGTGACTCCCAGCGGGATGATGAGGAACGGCTCCCACATGGTGTAGACGAACGCCAGCGCCGCGCTGTGGGCGGCCGCCCACAGCGCGAGCGGGCGCCACCGGTTGGTGAACCACGCCGCATAGCTGTACAGCGCGACAGGCGCTGCCCAGACGTTCCCGAACAGCACGATCAGCAGCAGGCTCGACGCCAGCAGCAGTTCGGGGCGGCGGCGGCGGACCAGGATGGCTGCTGCGACCAGGCAGGGGATGACCAGGATGAGCTGGGCACCCACGAGCATCGCGGCGACCGGGGAGACCTCATAGAGCTGGCTCGGCAGGTAACCCAGACCCCACTCCCCGCGTTCGCTAGCGACGACGGAGATAGCCATCCCCCCGACGATCAGAGGGAAGAAAAATATCGCGTAGCCGACATCGGCCAGCGTGAAGCGGTGCTGCTTGCCCCACTGCCACGCCGCGTACACCCGTTCGCCCCACCGCCGTGTCATACCTGAGAGTCTAAAAGCCTGGTTAACAGGGCTTCTTCCCCCTGAAGACGGGATTCCCGGATCGACGAAAGTTGGTGGTGCCGTTCTTCGAAAGTCGGTTTCCCGCCGTTTCTCCCCTTTCTTTCGGGGACGCAGGAATCGCCTGCGCGGCGGAGATTCTCGGGGAGTGCGCGGATTTAGCGTCGAGGTATCTGACGTTGTTCTGTTCCATCTCGACGAGGGAGAACCACCGTGCCTACACCCCCCGCACCTTCGGGGACCGCGGAGCCCCACGCTGTTGTCGTCCAAGGACTGACCAAGGTCTATCCGACCGGGGGAGAACCGGTCCGTGCCTTGGACGGGGTGGACGTGTCCTTCGCACGAGGCGCGTTCACCGCGATCATGGGGCCCTCCGGTTCCGGGAAATCCACGCTCATGCACTGCATGGCCGGGCTGGACACGCCCACGTCCGGTTCGGTGCGCCTCGGGGCAACGGAACTGACCGCTTTGAGCGACAAGCAGCTGACGCTGCTGCGGCGCGACCGGATCGGTTTCGTCTTCCAGTCGTTCAACCTGCTGCCGATGCTCACTGCGCGGCAGAACATCCTGCTCCCCTCCCAGATCTCCAAGCGCAAAGTCGACCCGGAGCGGTTCCGCCACATCGTGGAGGTCACCGGCCTCGCCGACCGGTTGGAGCACCTGCCCGCCAAACTGTCGGGCGGCCAGCAGCAGCGGGTGGCGGTGGCCCGGGCCCTCGTGGGCTCCCCTGAAGTGCTCTACGCCGACGAGCCCACCGGCAACCTCGACTCCCGTTCCGGCGCGGAAGTGCTGTCCTTCCTCCGCGACTCGGTCCGCGAACTAGGGCAGACCATCGTGATGGTCACCCACGACCCGATCGCCGCCTCCTACGCCGACCGGGTGGTGTTCCTGCGGGACGGCCGGGTGGTCGACGACGTCACCCACCCCACCCCGCAGCTCATCCTCGACCGGCTCGCTGGACTGGAGGGCTGACCCGTGCTGCGCACTACACTGGCTGGGCTGCGTTTCGCGTGGCGGCGGCTGATAGCCACCTCTCTCGCCATCATCCTGGGTGTCGTCTTCGTCACCGGCACCCTCGTCTTCGGCGACTCCCTGCACCGCAGTTTCACGGTGCAGGCAATGGGCTCCATGGACCGGGTCGACGTCATCGCCCTCGCCACGGGAACTTCGGCCGACGAAGACGAGCCACCGCTGCTGGACGAGTCGGCGTTGCGCCGCGTCCGCGAGCTTCCCGAAGTCGCTGCAGCTACGGGAGCCGTCATCGGATCCGCGCCGCTGCTGGACGAGCAAGGGCGCGCCCTGGGCACGGTTCCCACGGTGGGCATCTCTGTGGGGGGCGACGTCCCGCGTTACGACGCGGTTGAAGGACGCCTCCCCAGCACCGCAAACGAAGTGGCGCTCGCCACAGCCACCGCGGCGAGCAGCGGTTTCGAGGTAGGCGACACGGTCACCGTGCTCGACCCGGAAGGCACCAAACACGACTTCACAGTGACCGGGGTGATCGACTTCGGACCGGAGACCTCGATCAGCTACCGGGGCGCGGTCGCCTTCACCCTCGACACCGCCCAGCGGATGACCGGAGTTACTGGATACCGGGAGATCTACGTGCGTGCCGCCGAAGGGGTGCCCGCGGATCAAGCGGAATCCGCGGTGGCCGACGCCCTAGGCGCGGACGCTGACGTGTACACCGGCCGCGAGTACGGGGAGAAACTGGCGAGCACAGCGGGAGTCCAGGCGAGAATCTTCACCACGGCACTGCTGCTGTTCGCGGCCGTTTCGGTGTTCGTTGCCGCGCTGGTGATCCACAACACGTTCACGATCCTGGTGGCCCAACGGCAGCGGGAACTGGCGCTGCTGCGCTGCGTGGGCGCCACCCGCGGCCAGGTCTTCCGCGCTGTCCTGGTGGAAGCGCTCGTGGTGGGGATGGCTGCCTCCGCGGTCGGGGTCGTCGCGGGGATCGGGCTCGGTTGGGGCGCATTCGCCCTCGGAGAGCGCTTCATCACCGATTCGACGACGTCGAGCCCGCTGGTCATCACCGCTGTCCCGATTGTGGTGGGCCTGCTCGTCGGGGTGCTGTCCAGTGTGGCATCCGCGCTGCACCCCGCGGTGCGCGCCACCCGCGTCCCCCCGCTGGCTGCCCTGCGGAGCAGTGCGCTGACCGAGGAGCAGAACCGGCGTGTCGGCTGGCTGCGGGCCGTTACCGGCTCGCTGTTCCTCCTCGGCTCGGCAGCGCTGCTGACGGTGGCGCTGCGCTTGGAGCCGAACCAGATCGCCATGATCCTGGTGGTGGCCTCAGGCCTGGTGTGCTTCGTCGGCGTGGCAGTGTGGGCGCCGTTGATCGTGCGTGGTGTTATCACCGTCCTGGGCTGGCTGGTACGGCGTTTCGGGGTGCCTGCGTCGCTAGCCGTAGACAATGCGCTGCGGGCGCCGCGGAGGGCAGCGGCCGCGATGATCGCGTTGACGGTCGGCACCACCCTGATCACCGGCTACTCGGTGGTCAACGCTTCGATGCTCGACACGCTGGAGACCCGCCTCGATGAGCAGTTCCCCGTCGACTACATGATGGTCACCCAGCTCGACCCGGACCAGGCAGGCCAGTACCAGGAGCTGCCCGCTGAAGTCGTGGCGGAGCTGCGGTCCTCTCCGGCGATCTCCACCGTGGTCACCCAGCGCACCGAACAGGACGACAACAACACGCCGGTGACGGCCTTCCCGCACGCGAAGCTCGGCACGGACATCGGGGAAGCACAGGAAGGGGACCTGGCTGACGTGGTCCCGGGAACGGCTGCGATCTCGGAGAACCTCGCCCAGAAGCACGAGGTCGGCATCGGGGACTCGCTGTCCTTGCACACCGAGCACGGCGACCTGTCCCCCACGGTGGTGGCCATCCTGCCTGCCGGCGGCGGAATTCTCGGTGTGCTCGTCTCCGTCGACGACTTCGAGCGGCTCTTCCCGGACGTGCCGGACTCCCAGGCCTACATCACGGCTGCCGCGGACGCCTCCCCCAAGGAAGTGACCGACGCGGTCAACGCGGCGATCGCTGACTACCCGCAAGTGCAGGTCGCCAACGTCTCCCAGATGAAGCTGGAGTTCGAAGAACTCCTCAACTCCGTGTTCCTCGTCATCCTCGCCTTGCTGGGGCTGGCGGTCATCATCGCGGTGTTCGGGGTCGCCAACACGCTGGCGCTGTCCGTGCTGGAGCGGAGCCGCGAGTCGGCGCTGCTGCGCGCGCTGGGGCTGACTCGGCCGCAGTTGCGTCGCATGCTCGCCGTGGAGGCAGTGCTGCTCTCCGTGACGGGCGGTGCGCTGGGGATCGCCCTGGGCCTGCTGTTCGGGTGGGCCGCGGGGAAAGTCACCCTCATGGGCTTGATCTTCACGGTCCCTGTCGCGGAGATCGCTGGCCTGGTGGCGGTGGCGGTCGTGGCTGGCCTGCTTGCCGCGGTGCTTCCCGCGCACCGCGCCTCCCGGGTCTCGGTCACCGAGCAGTTGGCTGCCCAGTAGCCGCTGTCGTGGGCGTGCCCCGGCGCCCTGCCAGGGTGCCGGGGCGCCGCGCTGCTGTCCTGCGGTGGCGGCTCGCTGCGCGCTTTTCCGGCCTCTCTGGGGCTCCCTGATCTAGATTTGCCTGGTGGGGAGGATGCGGGGAGGGTGGATGAGGAGGTTTCAAGTCCGGGCGCACCGCCGCGGTGCGGGCTGGGAACTCCACATTGAAGGGGTGGGGGCAGCGACGGCAGCGAAGGTGACCCAGGCTGAAGCGGTGGCGCGCGAGTCGATCGCCGCTGCGCTGGGGGTCCCGGACGACTCGTTTGCCGTGGACGTCGTGGTCTGCCTCGCCCCGGAGATCGAGGCGATGATCCGGCAGGCGCGGGAGGCTGCCCGCCAGGCAGCACAGGCGCAGCAGGAAGCAGCGCGGCAGGCCCGCGCGGTCGTCGCCCGGCTTCACAGGGAGGGGTTGAACGGCCGGGAGATCGCCTACTGTCTGGGGGTCACGCCGCAGCGGGTGTCGCAACTGCTGGGCGGTGTGGGGCGGCAGAAGGCCGCCAAGCCTTTCTGACCGTGCCCGGCGCGGCCTGGTTCAGGTGCGGTGCCGGGAGCGGGCCCGCTCGTGGCGGAGCAGGAGGAAAGGACGCAGCGCTGACTCGACCTGGACTGCCAGGTCCATTTTGCTGTGGCCTTCAGCGCGGTCCTCGAAGTGGATGGGGATCTCCACGATCTTCTGGCCGCGGCGGTAGGCGCGGAAGTGCATTTCCACTTGGAAGCTGTAGCCGCTGCTGTGGATGCTGGGCAGGTCGATGGCTTCGAGCGCGCTGCGCCGCCACACTTTGAACCCGGACGTGATGTCGCGGAGCGGCATCGCCAGGATCGCCTTGACGTAGGCGTTGGCCCAGGTGCTGAGCAGGCGGCGGCGCAGTCCCCACTCCTGCGACAGGCTGCCGCCCGCCACGTACCGGCTGCCGATGACCACTCCCGCATTGGTGGACAGCATGGTGCCCAGCAGTTGCGGAAGGTAGAACGGCGGGTGGGAGAGGTCGGCGTCCATCTGGGCGACGAACTCTGCGCCGTCGGCGAGGGCGCGGGTCATGCCCGCCACGTAGGCCCGGCCGAGCCCGTCCTTAGCGGTGCGGTGCACGACCGTGATCCGCCCCGGATACGCGGCAGCAAGCTTGTCGGCGAGCTCACCGGTGCCGTCCGGTGAGTTGTCGTCCACAACGACGAGACGCAGCTCCGGCAAGGGGAGCGCCAAAACCTGTTCGACGAGGACCGGCAGGTTCTCCGCCTCGTTGTAGGTGGGGACGACGACACTCAGCCGAGAGCGGGACCACGGTTCGGGGAGTGTGACCGCAACAGGCATGGCAACGAGCCTCCAACTATCGGACTCGGCTCAGCGTAGCGGCTTTCTCTTGCCTGCGGGTAGCAGCGCTGGGACGTACCGCTACCGGCCCCGGTCGGGGTCGGGCACCGCCACATGCACGGTGGTTCCCATGTCTTCGAAGGTCAGCAGTACTTCCGGGTCGGCGTTGCTGTCGGTCACCAGGTGTTCAATGGACTCGGGGGCGACGGTCTGCACCATGGTGTCGGTCCCCAGCCGGGTGTGGTCGACCAGCACGATCACTTCTTCGGCGCAGGCAGCGAGTGCCTGGTCCACTCCGGCGATCGCCGCGTTCGAGGTGCTCACCCCCCGCTCCGCGGTGACCCCGTGTCCGGTGAGGAAAGCGCGGCGCACCCGCAGCCCTTCCAACGCCTGTTCGGCGGCCCCGCCGACGAGCGCCAGGTCAGCGCCGCGCAGGATTCCCCCGGTGACGACTACTTCTACTTCAGGAGCGTCTGCCAGGATCTGGGCGTTGCGCAGCGAGTTCGTCACCACGGTCAGGCCGCGGCGGCGGACCAGTTCGGCGGCCAGTGCCGCGGTCGCCTCGCCCGGGCCGAGGACGATCGCGTCTCCTTCCGCGACCAGGGTTGCGGCGGTGCGGGCGATCGCCACCAGTTCCGGGGTGGTGGTCTGCTCCTGGCTGCGCCGACCCTGGTAGCCGGGAAGAGAGGCGCCTCCCCTGCGGCGGTCCAATACTCCTTGGGCTTCCAGGACCCGGACGTCCCGGCGGACTGTCACCTCGGAGACCTGGAGTTCATGGGCCAGGTCGCGGAGGGCCATCGTGCCGTGGGCGCGCAACAGTTCCACGATGAGTTCCCGGCGCCGGGCGGCGAACGCGGGCCGGTCCTGCACCGTCATCTTTCCACCCCTCACTCCCCTCAGACCCGATGCGGGTTGAGGATGATCATAGGGGGCATTCATCAGCAAAAACGGACCCCGTGGGCGCGCAGGGTCTGTTCTATCGCCTCATCGTCCGCGTAGTCGGCGGGGTGCACTGCGCTCTCCGGGACCTCCCCCAGTGTCAGGGCAAGGATAAACAGGATGACGAAGACGACGAAACCAGCGAGAGCGCCGATGCCGAGCAGGATCAGCGGTGACATGCCGACCTTCCTCTCACGACCTCAGCGGACGCATTCCCCCTTTATCCGGTTCTTACACGCGTCGTGGGCGAGGTCAGCAGAAGATAGCGCGGGGGACAGGACGGACTGCCTGATCCCCCGCGAGGTCATGCCGTAGCGTCCACGGAAGCGTTGCGCGTGGCGACTGCTCCGCGCAGCGCGGGCGCCACGACGGCGATCCCCAGGCACAGCACGGCTGGGACCACCAGCGCCATAGCGATGTCGATGGTGTGCGCGACCGCGCCGATCGCGACCGGGCCGCTCAACAGGCCCACTTGGCCCATGCCGGAGACGAAGCTGAGGTTGCGGCCCGCGCGCCGCGGGTCGTACTCCACGGCCGCACCGAACACGTGCGGGATGATGCAGGACAGTCCGGCACCCATGAGAGCGAACCCGGCGATCCCGGTCCCTGCCCACGGGGTGGCCAGGATCAGGGTCAGTCCTGCGGTGGCCACCAGCGCGCCGCCGCGCACGATCGCCACTGCGCCCAGGGTGGCGGTGAGCCGGTCGCCGACCAGGCGGCCCGCCGCCATGAGGGCGGAGAATGCGGAGAAGCCGAGGGCGGCTACGGCCCCGGACGCGCCCCGTGCGTCGTGCAGGTAGACCGCGGCCCAGTCGGTGACGGAGCCTTCGGCGAGCATGCAGCAGAACGCTGCCACCCCGAACAGGACGATCCGCCACGGTATCCCCCGTTGCGGTCGCGGTGGGGCTGGGGTGGGGCGGGTAGCGGCCACGGTGTCCACGTCGCGGCCCCGCAGCAGCCACGGGCGCACCCCAAGGGCGAGCCCTGCCATGGCCAGCGCCACGGCAGCGAAGGTGAGCGGCGCGGCCACGTCGAAGTAGGCGGTGGCGCCGCCCACGGCTGCTCCGGTGAAGCCGCCGATGGAGAAAGCGGCGTGGAAGGAGGCCATGATGGGGCGTCCGTAGCGCCGCTCTACCCGGGCCGCGTGCACGTTCATCGGCACGCCCAGGAGTCCGCTGCCGAGCCCGACCGCGACCAGTGCGGTGAACAGGTAGGGCAGGGAGTTGGCGAATCCTGGGCCGATGAGGGTGAGGGAGGCAAGCAGCGCTGCGGGCGGCATCACTGCGCCGCTGCCGTAGCGGTCCACCATGCGCCCGGCCAGTTGCATGGCGGCCAGCGAGCCGACCGCCATACCGAGCAGGGCCAGGCTCAGCTCGCCGTCGTTGAGGCCGGCGCGCTGCTTGACCTCGGGGATACGGGATGCCCAGACCGCGATGATCATGCCCGCGATGAAGAAGTGGGCGACCACGGCGATGCGGGCGCGACGGAGCCGGGAGGTTCGCTCCCGGAGCAGCTTGACGGAAACGGGCAGACGGAATTCGTGCTGGTTCTCAGCCACGGCTCACCAATCCGATGGGGGGTAGCAGGGACAGCCTGGACCGCAGGGTCGCGGCGATCGCAGGCGGGACGGTGGACTGCGGCGGACGACCGCCGCGGGGACCGGCGGGACCCTGTAGGGACCGGTGTCCGGTCAGTCAGACGCGGTGGACCGCCACTCCGGCGGCCCGGATCTCGGTGACGCTGTCGTCGGACGCACCAGTGTCGGTGACCAGCACGTCAAAGTCGCTGACGGGGCCGACATGGCCCATGGTCACCTGGCCGATCTTGGTGGAGTCGGCGGCCAGGACGACCTGCTGCGCCGACCGCATCGCAGCCCGTTTGATGGCGACGTCGGCCAGGTCGTAGGCGGTGACCCCGTCGGCCAAGGAGAGCCCGCAACAGCTCAGTACAGCAGTGTCGAAGCGGACCGCGGCCAAAGAGGCCTCGGTCAGCGGACCGGTCATGGCCAGTTCTCCGGAACGCACTTCTCCCCCGGGCATGAGGAGCCGGACCGTGGTGCTCTCGCTGAGCACCGCTGCCGCTTGCAGCGACAGCGGCATCACGGTGACGTGCCGTTCTGCGAGAGCACGGGCGACCTCCACGACGGTGGTGCCCCGGTCCAAGAGGACCGCCTGCCCGTCGCTGATGAGTTCGCCCACGGCCTGGCCGATGCGCTTCTTCGCGTCGACGGCCATGCGCTCCCGGATGGCGTAGGGCGGTTCCTGGCCACGTGGTAGGAGGCTGACTGCACCCCCGTGCACGCGCCGCAGGACGCCCTTATCCGCCAGGTGGTCCAGGTCACGGCGGATGGTCATCTCCGAATGGCCGGTGAGTTCGGCAAGTTCGGCAACGCTCACCTCCCCTTCAGCCCGGAGGCGAGCCACGATGAGGTCCATCCGCTCTGCACTGTCCACGACTCAATTCAAACACAGAACTTGTTCGTTTTCGCCTTATTAGGCGATTTTTTGTGTGTGAACTATCAGCCTTTGTGAGTGATTGGTGGCACAGTGCGCTCTGGTCCGGTCTCGTAGGCCACAATGGGGAGGTGTCTGCCACGTCTCCCTCCCACCATTGCGACGTGTGGTGGGCCTCCCCTGCGCTCGCCTCCCCTGAGCTGCTCGGCCTGCTCGACGAAACCGAACGGGCCCGCCACTCCCGCTTCCGCCGTTCCGACGACCGGGACCGCTACGCGGTGGCGCACGCCCTCGCGCGCCTCCTCTGCGCCCACGCAGCCGGATGCGACCCCCGCGAGGTGGTCTTCCACCGCCGCTGCGGCCACTGCACCCGGCCTGAACCGCACGGCAAACCGCATCCGGGCGGTCCGGCGGCCGGCTGGGAGATCTCGATCACCCACTCGGGCGACCGGGTCGGTGTGGCCCTCACCCGTGGCCTCCCCGTCGGGCTGGATGTGGAGGGCATCACCGACCGCGATCTGGACGGGCTCGCCTCCTACGCACTGACCGCGCGGGAGCACGCCGCGTGGCGTGCCCTCGACGCCGCCGACCGTGCTGCGGGCTTCTTCACCTACTGGGCGCGCAAGGAGGCGCTCCTCAAAGCCACCGGCCAAGGCCTGGCCGGGGGGTTGACCTCGGTGGAGGTCAGTCCACCCGATGCGGCTGCAGCCCTGCTGGCCTGGCACGGGCCGGAAGCCCCCACTCAGGTGTGGCTGTGCGACCTGGACGCCGGGGCCGACTACCGCGCCGCGCTGGCCGTGGTCTCCGCCCGCCCGGTCACGGTGGCCGTCCACGACGCCTCTGTTTTGTTAAACCAATCACGGCAGATGTTCGATTCGGGGTCTGCGCTTCTGCCAAACCCCCGGTAAGACCGGTCCCAGCGGGACTCGGCCCCGCGGCTGCCCCGTGTCCCGGCGGGGTCAAACATGGCGGAAGGGTCACATTCCTGTGCTGGTCAGGTAAGCCGTTCCTGCCTTGACCCGCTTTCAGCGGTGTTGATGTATTTCAAAGCGTGCCCAGCAACCCGCCGCGTCTCTTGTCGCCTGCTGCTGTCCCTGACCCCTACCGCTGGCTGGAGGACGACGACTCGCCGCGCTGCCTCCGCTGGCTCGCCGCCCGAGACGCCGAGTTCCAGTCAGCTCTCCCGACTTGGCCCCTGCGCGACGCACTCGCCGCGGAGATCCGCCACCTGGTCGCCACCACCCAGTGGTCTCCGCCCCTGCGGCGCGGCGGTCTGCTGTTCGCCACCCGGCGCGACGGCGGCGACGAGCATCCTCGCCTCGTCGTCATCGAACCTTCGGGCCGCGAACGCGTCCTGTTCGACCCGACCGTCGGCGACCCGGACGGCACCACCACCCTCGACGCCTGGGAGCCCAGCCCGGACGGCACCCTGGTCGCAGTCCAGACGTCGCACGGCGGGACCGAACGCGGGGAACTGCACGTCCTGTCCGTCGCCACCGGCAGGCCCGTCGAACCTCCGATTCCCGGGGTCCGCTACGCCCACGTGGCGTGGCTGCCCGCCTCCTACGGACCGGCGTTCTACTTCGTGCGCCGCGACAGCGCTAACGGGCGGCGCGGTGTGTGGCTGCACCGGGTAGGCCGCAAGGAGGACACGCTGGTCCACCCGTGCCAAGCGGCACGCACCGTGCCCGGCGTGCGACTCCACCGCGACCGGTGGCTCGTCGTCACCGAAAGCCACGGCACCGGGCACCGCAACGACCTGTGGCTGGCCGACTTGGCCGCGAGCCCGCCCGAAGCTCCCGTGCTGCGGCCGGTGCACGTGGGCCGCGACGTGGAATCGGAGGCCACGATAGGCCCAGACGGCCTGCTGTACCTGCGCACCACCTGGCATGCCCCGCTGCGCCGGATCTGTGTGGCCGACCCGGCCGCCCCCGCCCCGGAACACTGGCGGGAAGTGGTCCCCGAGGCCCCGGACGCCCTCCTCGACGGGTTCGCGGTGGCGGGCCGTGCCGACGCCGTCGACGTGGTGTACACCCGCACCCGGCTCGGCATCAGCGAACTGCGCGTCCACACCCCCGGCAGCGCCCGCGCCGACTGGGTGGTCCCCCTGCCCGGGGAAGGCATGGTCGCCCAGGTAACCGCGGACACCAGCGGGGAGGTGTACTTCTGCTACGCCGACGTGGCCACCCCGTTGACGGTGTTCACGCTCGGGGCGGACGGCGTCCCCGTCCCTTGGCCACCGCACGCGGCCTCCCTGCCCCCGCGCACCCCGATCGAACGGCGCAGCCTGTCGTACCTGTCCTTCGACGGGGTCCGGGTGCCCCTCACGATCTTTGCGCTTCCCGGCACCCCGCCGGGCCCCACCATCCTGCACGCCTACGGCGGATTCGGCCGCCCTCGACAGTTCGGGTTCTCCGCCACCGTGCTGGCCTGGCTGCGCCATGGCGGCCGCTACGCCGTGGCACACGTGCGCGGCGGCGGCGACTTCGGCCGCACCTGGCACCTCGCCGGTGCTGGACGGCACAAAGTACGCGCGGTCCGCGACCTGGTCGCCGCCGCGGACTTCCTTGTCGCCCGGGGAGAGTGCCGCCGCGACGAACTGTGCCTTTCCGGCGGCTCCGCCGGCGGTCTGCTCGTGCTGGCCGCGATCGCCCGCCGCCCGGACCTGTGCGCCGCAGTCATCGCGTTGGCCCCGCTCGCGGACATGATCCGCTTCCCGCAGCTCGGCTTGGGCGCGATGTGGAGCCGCGAATTCGGCAGCGTCACCGACCCCGAGGATTTCGCGGCACTACTCGACTACTCCCCCTACCACCGGGTGCTCCGCACTCCGCCCGCCGCGTATCCGGCGGTGCTCCTCACCGGTTTCCACGGCGACACCCGCACCGGCCCTGCCCATCCCCGGAAGATGTGCGCGGCCCTCCAAGAACGGACGCGCGGCCCGCGTCCCATCCTGCTGCGCTACGAGCACGGGGTGGGCCACGGGCCGCGCGCGGTCAGCCGCGCGGTCGAACTCGCGGCCGACGCCCATGCGTTCGCGGCCGCGCAGACAGGGCTGTCCCCGACCCGCCGGCCCTCGGCGGGCGCGGCCCTCAGCACGCAGCAAGGGAGGTGAAGAGATCCATGGACGACGCCCTCTTCGAAGTCGAGGTCGAGGACCTGCCGGAAGTCACGTCGCGTGATGTCACCGCTGGTCAGGACAGCGACGGTACGGACGGTAGCTCCGACTTCATCTGATCCGCGCGCCGCCGAGGCCCTGTGCCTCGGCGGCTTTCCCCTCTCCACGCCCTCTTCGACTTTGGAAAGGATCCGATGACTGACCGACTGTTCACTGAGACGCTGCTTGCCGCGGTGGGCGAAGACCTGCTGCGCACTCGGCTGTCGGAGGAGTTCATCCGCGTCGACCTGGGCGCAGAGACCGTGGCGCCGCTCCTCACTTTCGACGCGCTCAGCGAACTGCTCAGCACCCACCAGTTGGAGCCGCCCCGGCTGCGGCTGCATCGCGCCGGCGCACCGGTCCCCCTCGACAACTACACCGAGGTCGGTGAGGCTTCGGGGGTGCAGCGCCGTCTGGTGCGGCCGGAAGCGCTCTACGCACAGTTGCGGCAGGGCGCGAGCCTGGTGCTTGACGGTATCGACCGGATCCATCCGCCGATCCGCGCGGCCGCCGACGACCTGATGCGTCTCGTGCACGAACGGGTCCAGGTCAACCTGTACTTGATCTGGGGGGACTCCCACGGGTTCAACACCCACTGGGACGACCACGACACGTTCATCGTGCAGGTGGCGGGCACCAAGCACTGGCAGGTCCACGGCCAGGGCACCCGCCCGTATCCGATGAAAGAAGACATCGACCACTCCCACCAGCCTCCTGAGGGCACGGTGTGGGAGGGGACCGTCCGTGCCGGGGAGGTCCTGCACGTCCCGCGCGGCTGGTGGCACACGGTGACCGGAACCGGGGACGTCAGCATGCACTTGACGTTCGGGTTCACCCGGGCTACCGGGGTGGACTGGGCGCGGTGGCTGGTGGACCGGCTCTACGAGGTCGAGTTCGCACGCCGGGACCTGCCCCGGTTCGCCACCCCGGAGGAGCGGCGCAAGCACCAGCACGAACTGCTCCGTCACCTGATGGACCTGGCAGAACAGCACGGCCTCGACGAGTTCCTCACCGACCGCGACTCCCGTTTCCCGCGCCGCCAGTCCTTCTCCTTGCCGTGGGCGGTGGACGGTGCCACGCCGCAGCCGGACACTGTGGTGGAGTTCACGCCGATTCTGCCGTCGGCGCTCCGCGACGAGGGGCAGAAAGTCGCGCTGACGGTGGCGGGCCGCCGCTACACGTTCGCGAAAGCCGCGCAGCCGCTCCTGGAAGTCCTGGTCGATGCGCGTGTCCTGACTGTCGCGGAGCTCGCAGAGCGTGCCGGGGCGGAGGTGGAGACGGCGGCCGCGCTGGCGCGGGTACTCGTCCAGCACCACCTCGTACTTTTGCGGAGTACGTCCTGACCTGCGGAATGTGCCGGTAGCCAGAATTGCCTTCCCAAGTTAATTTAGGCTAGCCTTAGTTCCGCGTCAGCGCTGCGCGTTTTGTTGCGCTATCTCCATTAACGTGCCACGCGGAAAGGCTTCTCCGGCACATGACCCGTCAGTGTCACCCGCTTGCGACCGTAGTCGACGCTTGTGCGCCTCTCCGGTTCGCTCCGCTGCCGGACCTGCGCCTCCGGTCGTTCACCCGGTCCGGAGACCAGGGTGACGCCGGGCAGTGGTGCCGTGCCGACTTGTTGGCCGCGAAAAACGCCTTCGCACCGGTCTACGACGGGTTCGTCGCGGCCACTCGGCCCGGCCACCGGCTGCCCGCCGCCACCCACTTCCTGCGCGCAGTGTTCCGGGAACCGATCTTCCTTGTCGCGGCGGGACTGTACCTGACCGGCCGTGCCCCGCTCCTGGACGCCAGCCACCTGTGGTTTCCGGTCCGCGCCGACCGCACCCTCGGCACTCCGATGCTCACGGGGTTGAAAGTGGCTGTGACCGCCGACGACCGCTTCGCCGGCCACCCGGAAACGGTCACCTTCCCCGGCAGCGACGACGTGGTCCGCGCCGCAGCGCACGCGATGGTCGCCGCGTTCACCCCGGTGATTGACGCCCTGTCCGCGCACACCCGGGTGGGGAAGCGGACCCTGTGGGGCTGGGTGCTGGACACTGCGCACTTTTACATGCTCAACCCGGCGCGTTTCCTCGGCCGCGACGCACAGGCAGCATGGGCGCTGGCCAACCGGTTGGCCGATGCTCTCCTCGAGGCCGGGGCGGTGACACGGGCCCGTCCCCGCCTGTTCCCGTTCTGCGACAACCATCCGCGTGGCACCTGGGCGGTCCGGGGCACGTGCTGCTTCGACTACAAGGGCGACCCCGAGCACGGCTACTGCACGACCTGCCCGCACAAGTGCGACAACGAGCGCCGCAACGAGCTTCAGGAGTGGCTGCGCAACCCCGCGCTGGCCCCCTAGCGGCTTCCGGCGGCCCTGCCCTCGGGGTTTTCGGGAGTGCTCACCTTGTGCCCGGGCGCAGAGCCGCCGGCACGGCCCTGCGCCGGCAGCACGGGTCGCGGGGACACGAAGCCTTGGCTCCGCGGCCCGTTCCGCTCCACGGGGCACGCCGCCAGTTGCGCACCCCTGATCAGGAAAGCTTCTGACCTCTTTTCTCTGCACTGGCCGGTGTTGCGCCTGGTTCCGGGGCCCGGCGCAGGGCTCTGGCCGCGCACACCGGCCCGCCCCTGCGGGTGCGCCCTTCGCCCTCTCAGGCGTTGCCCCAGCGGCCTGGGACCAGACCGCGGTCCCGGCAGGCTTACGACCCGGTGCGGCGCTGCGGTTGACGGCGGCCGTACCGCCATTTCAGGTACTTGCCTTCACGTTCCACGCGGCGCATCTCGGTGTAGAGCTCGTCTGGATCCGACGCGGAGACCACCTGCCCGCCCTCAGGCAGAGGCCAGCACGCAAACGCCCAGTAGCGGCGAGTGTAAGGGCCCCAGATCACGACCCAGGCCCCCTGCTTCTGCCATTCGATGTGCGCGGCGACTTCCCGACGCTCAGGATCGTAGAACTCCCCTGGTGCACGACCCGTTCCAGCACGTTTGCCCAACCGGACGTTTCCCTTCGCACGCTTGACGGAGGCCGCTGCCTCCGTCAAGCGTCACACGGTTGCCGCCCAGAGGAAAGACCACTACCGGAAATCGTCGCGGAATCGGTTTATTTCCTCCATATAGCCGCGCACTTCAGTCCTTGACTACTCGTCGTCATCGTCCGCGGCGTGGTGGTCGAGATTGGACACGCCGCGCCGCCAGTAGCCGTCGACTTCGAAGTCGCGGCCGCGCACCAGGCCCCGTTCCTTGAGCAGCCGACGGATGGGTTTGAGGGCGTCAGCCTCCCCGCCAGCCCAGACGAACACGCGGCCCTTGGGGAATTCGGTCTGCTCCAGCGCACGCAGCAGCAGGTCGGTGGTGCCCGGGGCGGCGCCGTTGCGGTGCAGCCAGGTGATCTCGGCGCCCTCCGGTGCGTCCAGTTCCTGCTCCTCTGCGGCGTCAGCGACCTCGAAGAACGCGGTGACCGAGGCGTCACGCGGCAGTTCCTCGATGCGGCGTGCCGCGGCAGGCAGCGCGGTCTCATCGGCGAGCAGCACGTAGTGGTCGGCCTCGGGGTAGTAGACAGTGCCGCGCGGACCGAGCACGCCGAGACGGTCACCCGGCTGGGCGGTGGCCGCCCAGCGCCCGCCAGGACCGTTGTCGTGGACGACGAAGTCGATGGTGAGGAGTCCCGCTTTCGCGTCGAAACGGCGGACCGTGTAGTCGCGGTAGATGACGCCGGGAGCCCGGAAGTTGAGGCAGCGGTCGTCTTCGACGACAGGGAGCACATGCTCTCCCGTCTCAGGGTTGGGGAACCACAGTTTGACGTGGTCGGCGAAGTTGTCGCTGCGCAGTCCAGCGATGTCGCTGCCGCCGAGGTCGACGCGGACCATCCGGGGGGTGATTCTCCGGACGTTGACGACCTCGAGCAGTCGGGACTTCAGCGGGTACATCTCGACGGTGCGTTCCGTCACGGTTGCGGTCATGGCACTCCTCTACTCGGTTGGTGCGGGAGCAGCCCCCCGTGGCCGCTCCTGGCGGGGTTGGTGGCCGGCGACCGGTTCGTTCGCGGAATCGCCGGAGTCGTCGGAAACGACCAGTACTTGGGCAGTGCGCAAACGGGGGAAGACGAGGGCGAGCGCGGCGACTGACAGCACGGTGAGGACACCCCCCGCGGCGATGGTGGCGGCCACGCCGAGCAGCGGGGCCAGGGCGCCCAGGGCAAGCGCCCCCGCGGAGTCGCCGACCGTGGCCTGAGCAGTCCATAGGCTGTTGACCCGGCCGCGCAGGTCGGCAGGCGTATGGGACTGCACGAGGGCGTACCGGAGGATCTCTTCACTGACCTGGGCGTAGCCCAGGAGGACGAGGAAAGCGAACGCTATCGGGAGCGCCGGGCTGAGCCCGAGGCCGAGTACGGCGAGGCCGCAGAGCCCGACCGCGCCGATCAGCACCGTGCCGGTACGGCGGAGGTGGCCGGTCCAGCCGCTGGTGAGGGAGCCGAGCAGTGCGCCCAGCGCCGGAGCGGTGTAGAGCAGGCCGACCGTGGCGGGGCCGCCCCCCAGCACGGTGTCGGTGAACTCGTTGATGAGCACCTGGGGGGAGGCGAACAGGAGCTGCGCGAAGCCGAGGAGCAGCAGCGGGCCGACGACCCGGTGGTGGAGCGCGAAGCGGGTCCCGGTGCGGACCGACTGCAGCACCGATTCCCTTTGGCGGTCGCCGTCCGGTTCGAGGCGCGGCAGCCGCCAGACGAGGACCGTGGTCACCAGCGACAGTGCTGCGGTGAGTGCGTAGTTGCCGCCGATTCCGGCAGCGGCGATGAGGGCCCCGCCCAGAGCGGGGGCCAGGACCGCCCCGAGTTCCCCGTTGAGGGCGAGGAGCGCTCCGGCTGCGGGCAGCTTGTCGCGGGGGACGAACCCGGGAGCCGCCGCCTGCAGCGCGACCGCGCTGAAGGAGCCGAAGAACCCGATGAACAGGGCCGAGGCGTGGATGACCCACAGCAGGGGTTGGTCGAAGAGGAAGCTGTTGGCCGCGAGCACGGTGTAGCCCACCACCGCGGAGGCGCGACCGACGACGATGAGGCGGCGCCGGTCGCCCCGGTCCGCGAGGACCCCGCCGACGAGGGTTCCACCCAGCACGGAGACAGCGTTGGCGGTGTGGACCGTGGCGACGAGGAACGACGAACCGGTGAGCTGGTAGACCTGGGTGGGCAGGGCGACCGCGGCGAATCCCAGTCCGAAGATCGAGACGATCCTGGCGACGAAGACGATGCGGAATTCCCGGCTGATGCGCAGCGGGGTGACGTCGATCATCAGTCGGGTGAGTTTCACGGCGTCCTCACGGATCGGCGACAACAACCCCACGGGTTGTTACTTAGGCAAGGCATACCTTAACACCACCGAGCCGTGTCGCCGCGCACTTTTAGGGGAGAAGCGCCCCCGATTTCTGGTCGCTTCCGGGGACCGGCTCAGCCAGGTCGTCGCCCAGGGCGACGATGCGGTTGTTGGCGTCCACGTGCACCACGTGGGGCCGGTGGGTGGCACGCTCAGCCTCGGTGAGCTGCACATACGAAATGATGATCACCAGGTCTCCCGGCGCTACGAGGCGGGCGGCGGCCCCGTTGATTCCGATGACACCGCTGCCGCGCTCCCCGGTCAGCACGTAGGTGACCAACCGGTGCCCGTTCGTGATGTTGACCACGTGGACCTGTTCGCCGTCGACGAGGTTGGCCGCGTCCATCAGATCGGCGTCGATGGTGATGGAACCGACGTAGTGCAGGTCCGCGTGGGTGACCGTGGCCCGGTGGATCTTTCCGTTGAGCATGGTGCGCAGCACCGTAGACCTCCCTTTGCGGTCGTCGGGTCTGTCCCCGGGCGGGTTGTTCGCCCGAGTGATCCGTTGTCGACGCCCAGGGTAGGCGGATCGCCTCCCGAACCGTGACAGCGGGCTCCTGGTGGGGCGCGCGGCGCTTGGCCGCGCGCCGGGCTGCCGACCGCACGCGGGGCTCACCCCGCCGTGCTGTGCGCCTCCATCGCCTCACGGAGGCTGCGCGGACGCAGGTCGGTCCAGTGGGTGTTGATGTAGTCCAGGGCTGCGGCGCGGGACGTCGGCCCGAAGACGGTACGCCACCCTTGGGGAACCTCAGCGAACTCGGGCCACAGGGAGTACTGGTCTTCGTCGTTGACCAGGACCAGGAAGACTCCTTCATCGTCGTCGAACGGGTTGGTCATCGGTGGTGCTCCTTCCTCGGGGAGGCGGTGCCCGCCGAGGTCCGGCGGGCACCGGAGGGGGTCATAGGCCCTTGAGGACCTCTTCGATCTGGTCGAGGACGATGTTGGCTTGGGCGTAGGTGCGGGCCGCGCTGTAGCGCAGGGGGTGGACCTGGCCGGCTTCCACCGCGGGCAGGCTCTGCCACAGCTTCTGCTCGAGCAGCGCCTCGGTGAACGGGTCGGGGTTCTCCTGGGCGTCGGTCTCGTAGAAGATGACGTCAGCGTCGGAGAGTTCGTCGATCTCCTCGTAGGAGTAGAAGGCAGCGAAGTTCTCCCCCGCCGGCTGCTGCGCCTTGCTCTGCTTCGCACCGAGCGTGTGGAGGATCTCCCCGCCCCAGGCGTTGGTGTTGACCACGGCGAATTCGCCGTCCACGCCGAAGACCAGCGCGAAGGTGGTGTCGGCCAACTGGTCGGCGTAGGCGGTGGAGATCTCCTCGACCCGCTCTTCGAAGCGCTGCTGTTCGGCTTCGGCCCGCTCCCCGTCGCCGACGACCCGCGACAGTTCGAGCGTCATGTTGCGCAGCCCGGAGCCCGCACCGTCGAAGTCGAAGAAGACGGTGGGGGCGATCTTCTCGAGGTCTTCGCGGATGCCGACGTACTCGTCGTGGCTCTCCACGCGGACCCCGCCGATGATCAGGTCGGGCTGGGCCTCCGCGATGGCCTCCATGTTGATCTCCAGGCTCGCCGACTGCACGACCGGGTAGGTGGAGAGCTGCTCGAATTCTTCAGCGGTGTAGAGGGTGGCTACTGGTTCGATCACACCGACAGGCTCGATCCCGGCTTCCAGCACGACCTCGGTGCCGAATTCCAGGGCGACGATGCGTTGCGGGTCAGCGGGGATCTCGACGGTCCCGTAGTCCGTTTCGACGGTGACCGTGTCGCCCTGTGCGGGGGTGTCCGCTGCCTCCTGCGCATCACCGCAGGCGGTCAGGGTGAGGCTGAGGGCGAGGGCGCCTGCGCCGAGGACAAGTCCGCTTCGGGGGGCTTTCTGCTGCACTCTTGATCGCTTTCTTCGTGTCGGTGGCCAGTGTCCTACAACCACGATTAAGTTAGGCAAGCCTTGCCTAAGTGAACGGTAGAGGGTGGTGGAGGGCTTTCCCAACCCCATCGGCTAGCTGTGTCCGGATCGTGATGTTGGGGGAAGCGGGCGGTGACTGGCCGCGGCCTCGGCCCGCCGCACCCCCTCAGCGAGGAGCGGGCCGATCACCGCCAGCGCCGCCGGTCCGACCAGGTCGTTGTGTCCGCAGTCGACTTCGTGGTCGACCACCTCGCCGGTGACGTACCGGCGCCACAGGTGCGCACCGATCCCGCTGTGCGGGTCACGGTCCGCCGCGGCCGTGAAGAAATGCAGGTCGCCGTCGTAGACGCGGTAGCGCGCCCGGTACATGACTTCCATGGTGAACGCGCGGGCCCGCACCACCCGGTCGATGACCTCCGCGTCGAACCCCGCCCACACTCCCCCGCTGTCACGCAGGAACTCCACCACCTGCTCGCGCCGGTACGGCTTGGTCAGCCAGCTCGGCAGTTCCCGTTGAGAGCTCGACAGCAGGAACTCGAGCGCCTCCTGTTCCGCTTCCTCAGTAGTCGGGACTCCCCCGGCCGCCAGCACTTCGGGGGTATCCGTGGGATAGGTGTCAAGCAGTGCCAGGAACGGCACCTGCTCCCCTTCGGCTTGCAGACGGGTCGCCAAAGCGTGCGCGACCTGGCCCCCGAACGACCAGCCCACCAGGTAGTAGGGGCCGCGGGGCTGCACCCGGCGGACGTGCCGGGCATACAGGTCGACCAGTTCCTCCATGGAGCCGGGGACCTGCTCGCCGCGCAATCCGGGAAACTGGACGCCGATCAGAGGGTGCTCACGGTCCACGAACGGCGCCAGCGCAGCATAGGACCAGGCGAACCCGCTCGCCGGGTGGAAGCAGAACAGTGGAGGCTTCCGCCCGCCTTCGCGGAGGCGCAGCACAGTAGCCAACAGGTCGTCGCGGCGCCCGGTGTCCACGTATTCGCGGAGCTGGGCGACCGTGGGAGCCGCCAACAGGGTGCCCACCCCCACGCGCACCCCCACGTGCTTGCGGAGACGCGCGGCCAGGCGCATCGCCAACAGTGAATGCCCGCCCAGCTCGTAGAAGTCGTCGTCGATACTGACCTGGTCGACGTTGAGGACCGCGGCGACATGCTCGCACAGGGCGCGCTCCAACTCGTCGCGCGGGGCGCGTCCGCCGCGTTCCGGGAGCGCAGGCGCGGGCAGTGCGGCACGGTCGAGCTTGCCGTTGACCGTCAGCGGCAGCCGGTCGAGCTCCACCAGGTGGGCGGGGACCATCGCCGCCGGCACCAGGTCCGCTAGGGTGCGGCGCAGCGCTGCCGGGTCGATGCGCGCCCCCGCGGCAGGCACCACATAGCCGACCAGTTGCGCCCGTCCAGGAGTGTCCTCCCGGACAACCACCGCGGCCTGCGCCACCTCCGGCTGCTCCTCCAGCACGGCGGTGATCTCCGCGGGTTCGACGCGCACCCCGCGGATTTTCACCTGGTCGTCGACCCGGCCCAGGTAGTCGAGGTGGCCGTCCGGCCGCCACCGCACCAGGTCCCCGGTGCGGTACATGCGGGACCCCGGCGGCCCGAACGGGTTGGCGACGAACCGCTCCGCGGTCAGATCAGCCCGGCCGATATAGCCGCGGGCCAGTCCGACGCCGGACACGTACAACTCGCCGGGGGTGCCGGGCGGGACCGGGCGCAGCGCAGAATCCAGGACGTACACCTGGGTGTTAGCGATCGGTCCGCCAACCGTGGGGGTCGCACTGTCTGCGGTGCCGCCGCCGAGCGTGTTGATGGTGTACTCGGTCGGCCCGTACAGGTTGTAGCCGAGGACCCCCTCCGCACCGCGCAATGCCTGCCACACCGTGTCGCTGACCGCTTCCCCGCCAAGCAGCACCAGGGACGGCCGGTACTGGTCCGGGTCGAGCAGTCCGTCCTCGATGAGCTGCCCGCAGTAGGAGGGGGTGACGTTGATGACGTCGATCGAGTGGCGGCGGCAGTAGTCGACGAGCCGGTCCGAGTCGCGGCGCAGCTCCTCGTCGAGCAGGTGGACTTCGTGGCCGTCCACCAGCCACAGCAGCTCCTCCCACGACATGTCGAAGGAGAACGACACCGTGTGCGCGATGCGCAGCACCCGGCCGCCGAGGGAGTCCACCACCGGGCCGAAAATCGTCTCACGGTGGTTGACCAGCATGTTCACCAGGCCGCGGCCCGTGATCTGCACGCCTTTGGGCCGCCCGGTGGACCCGGAGGTGAAGATCGTGTAGGCGAGGTGGTCGCCGCGCAGCGGACGCGGCCGGTCCGCGTCGGTGGGGTCGGTGTCCGCCATCCGGGCCAGCTCGTCCCGGATGGCGGGATCGTCGAGGAGGAGCAGCGGCCCGCTGTCGGCGGGAAGGTGGCCCCGGGCAGCCGTGGTGGTAACGGTGAGCGCCGGAGCGGCGTCGGCAAGCATCACGCGGAGCCGCCCCGCCGGATACTCCAAATCCAGCGGCACATAAGCGCCGCCCGCTTTGAGCACCGCGAACAGGGTGACCACCCAGTCACTGGAGCGGGGCAGCGCGATCGCCACCGGGGTTTCCGGGCCCACGCCGCGGGCGAGCAGCAGCCGGGCAAGCCGGTTGGCGCGCGCGTTGAGCTCCGCGAACGTCAGCGTCGCGTCGCGGGCGACCAGCGCGGTGCGGTGCGGCCAGGCCCGCGCCGACTGCTCAAACAGGTCCATCAGACTCTGCTCGGGAAGGTCGCGTGCGGTGTCGCCGTGCGCTGCCGCAAGCGCGGCGCGTTCCCGGTCAGACAGCACTTCCAGGGCGGCCACCGGCTGGCCGGGTACCGCGGTGACCTGCTCCAACAGCCGCAGGAACCGGTCGACCAGGGCGTGGGCGGTCCCCGAGTCGACGAGGTCGCCGCGGTAGGCGAGGCTGAGCCGGAACTCCTCCCCCGGCTGGGCGACGAACGTCAGCGGATAGTGGGTGGCGTCGAAGCCGGTAACCGACTCCAAGCCGGTGGCTTCTCGGATGCGCTGGTAGCCCTCGTCGTCGTAGGGCAGGTTGCGCAGCACGTAGAGGGTGTCGAAGAGGCGGCGGCCGCCGAGCGCGCGCTGGATGTCGGCCAGCCCCACGTAGTGGTACGGCAGCAGGTCGGCCTGTTCCGCTTGGACGCGGTGGAGCAGCGCCGCCACAGACTCGCCGGGGCGGATCCGCACCCGCACCGGAACCGTGTTGAAGAACACGCCGACGATCGACTCCACCCCGTCGATCTCGGGTGGGCGGCCAGAGACGGTACTGCCGAAGACGATGTCGTCCGCGCCGGTGTGGCTGCGCAGCACCAGGCTCCACACGGTCATCACCACGGTGTTGACCGTGACCCCGATCCGGCGTGCCAGCGCAGTGAGCCGGTCCAGGAGAGGCCGGGCGACCACCGTGTCCACGGTGTGCGGCATGACCGTCCCGGATGTGCCGTCCTCGGCGGGGGCGACCAGGGTGCCTTCGGTGAGGTCGCCGAGAGCGTGCCGCCACGCGTTGAGCGCGGCCGCCTGGTCCTGGCGGCGCAACCACACCAGGTAGTCCCGGTAGGGGCGGGACGGCGGCAGCACGGAAGCGTCACCGCCGTTGCGGTACACCTCCATCAGTTCGGCGTTGTACAGCTCACCGGACCAGCCGTCCATGACGATGTGGTGGAAGGTGAGCACAAGCACGTCCCGCTCCCCCGGCAGACGCACGAGGACGTGGCGGACCAGCGGGGGCCGGGTCAAGTCGAACCGGCGTTCCCGCTGCTCCACGCGGATCCGCTCCAGGCGGCGCTGGGCTTCGGCGGCATCCAGGTGGGACAGGTCGACTTCCCGCCAGGCGGCGCGGAGCTGCCGGGGAATGAACTGGACGGGGCGTTCCACGCCCTCGTACCAGATTCCGGCGCGCAGCGCCGGGTGGCGGCGCAGCAGGGCGTCCGCGGCGGCCCGCAGCGCGGCCGCGTCGACCCGGCGGGAGAACGTGAAAATGTTCTGGACGGTGTAGACGTCGAGCTGCCACTCGTCGACGGTGGCGTGGTAGAGCAGCCCTTCTTGGAGGGGGGTGAGCGGGAGGACCTCGTGGATCTCCCGGGAACCCGCGGCTGCGGTGGTCATGGTGGTACTCCTCAACGGTCGGGCCTAGTCCTGTTCGCGCCACGTCTGGGCGAGTTCAGCGAACTCGTCGGGGGTGATGAGGTCGGAGAAGTCGTCCTCCTCCGGCGTCTCCTCCGAGGCGGGAGGTTCAGCTTCGGACGGTGGGGTCGTGGGGACGGCGTCGGCGAGCCGCTCCGGGGTGCGGTAGGTGAACACGTCGCGCACGGTGAGGTGGATTCCTTCGCGGACGAGCCGGCCGACGAGCCGCAGTGAAGAGACGCTGTCCCCACCGAGTGCGAAGAAGTCCGCGTCCGCGCTGACCTCGGCCATCCCCAGCACCTCGGCGAACGCCGCGCACAGGGCGTGCTCGAGGGGGGTGCGGGGGGCGCGCCTGGAGACGGGGCCCGGGTCAGGGTCGGGCAGCGCGTCCCGGCGGAGTTTGCCGTTCACGGTGAGCGGCAGCGCGTCCACCACCACGAACGCGGCGGGCACCCATGCCGCGGGCAGGCGGTCGGCAAGCCCGCGGCGGACCTCGTCCACGTCAGGCGGGGAGCCGTCGGGGACGAGGTAGCCGACCAGGCGGAGCCCGCCGGCAGGGGCAGGGCGGGCGGCGACCGCGGCGTCCGCAACCCCGGGCTGAGCGCGGAGCACCGCCTCCACTTCACCGGGCTCCACGCGCACCCCGTTGATCTTCACTTGGTCGTCGACCCGGCCGAGGTATTCCACGGCCCCATCAGCGCGGCGGCGCACCAGGTCACCGGTGCGGTAGAGGCGGGAGCCGGGCGGGCCGAACGGGTTGGCGACGAACCGGGACGCGGTCATGCCGGGGCGGCCGACATAGCCGCGCGCGAGCTGCACCCCGCCCAGGTACAGTTCGCCGACGGCCCCGGTCGGCAAAGGCCGCAGGGACGAGTCGAGGACGTACAGTTCCGTGTTCCACACGGGACGGCCGATCGGCACCGGGTCGCGGACCGGCTCCGTGCCCGCCCCGCACACCGGGTGGGAGGTCACGTCGACGGCGGCTTCGGTGGGACCGTACAGGTTGTCCAGGCGCGCCTGGGGCAGGGTGCGCGCCCAAGCGCGGGCCAGGTCGGCGTCGAGCGCTTCCCCGCTCACGATGACCTGCCGCAGCGCGGTAGCGCGGCGGGCCGTGGGCTCGTTGAGGAAGACGCGCAGCAGGGACGGCACGAAATGGCAGACCGTCACCTTGTGCTCGGCGAACAAAGCGGCCAGGTAGGCGGGGTCGCGGTGGCCGCCTGGGCGGGCCACGACCAGGGTGGCTCCGGTGATCAGCGGCCAGAAGAACTCCCACACCGACACGTCGAAGCCGACAGGGGTTTTCTGGGCGACCCGGTCCTCGGGGGTGAGCCGGTAGGTGTGCTGCATCCACTGCAACCGGTTGGCGATCGCCCGGTGCGCGACCCCCACGCCCTTAGGCTCGCCGGTGGATCCGGACGTGAAGATGGTGTAGGCGAGCTGGTCGGGGTGGACGTCCCGGGTCGGCAGCGGCTCGAGTCCGGCCAGGCGGTCCCGGGTCGCAGCGTCGTCCACCACGACAGTGCCGGGCAGCCGGTCACCGAGGCGCGGCAGGGCCCCCTGGCAGGTGACGACGGTGCCGGCGCGGGCCCGCTCCACCATGGCAGCCAGCCGGGCCGGGGGATGGTCCACGTCCAGCGGCAGGTAGGCGGCCCCCGCACGCAGCACGCCCAGCAGCGCGATGACCAGGTCCGCGGAGCGGGGCAGCGCCACCGCCACCACGTCCCCTGGGGCTACGCCGCGTTCCGCGAGCAGCGCGGCGAGCCGTCCCGCCCGGTCGTGCACTTCACGGTAGGTGAGCCGGATGCCGTCGGCGATGAGCGCCACCCGGTCGGCGTGGGTGTGCGCGGCCGCGTCCACGAGCGCGGTGAGAGTGTGCTCGGCGAGCGGGTGCCTCGTGGCGTTGTGCGCGGCGAGCGCAGCCCGCTCCGCGTCGCCGAGCAGGTCGAATGCGCACAGCGGCCGCTCGCTGTCGTCCACCAGCTGGGTGAGGACGCGGACAACGAGGTCGAGGACGGCCTCGGCGTCCGCGGCGGAGAACTGGTCGGGGTCGTAGTCGACGCAGAGGGTGATGTCCTCTTCGGGAAGCACCACCAGCACCAGCGGGTAGTGGGTGGCGTCGCGCACTGTGACGCCGGTGACGCGCATGCCCGCGTGGTCGGCGGCGTGCCGGGAACGGTCGACCGGGAAGTTCTCCACCACAAGGAGGGTGTCGAAGAGGGTTGCCGTGCCGGCGGCACGCTGCACCGCGCTGAGCCCGAGGGCATGGTGGTCGACCAGGGCTGCCTGCTCGGTGTGGATCCGCCGTAGGAGGGCCGCGGCTGTTTCGGCTACCCCCAGCCGGACCCGTACCGGAAGCGTGTTGGTGAACAGTCCGATCATCGCCTCGGAGCCAGGCACGTCAGGGGTGCGTCCGGAGACAGGTTGACCGAAGACCACGTCGGTGCTCCCGGTGCGCGTGGCCAGGGCGATCGCCCACGCGGCTTGGAACACGGTGTTGGGGGTGACCCGGTGGGCTCGGGCCGCGTCCCGCAGCCTGGCGCCGAGCGCTGCGGGAAGCACCCGGGTCGTCCGGCGGGGCGGCCGAGCCGTCCCGGAACGTCCCGGAGCGACCAGGCACGGTCCCGGCAGGTCCGCGAGCGCGGTGCGCCACGCATCCGCCGCGGCATCCCGGTCCAAGCGGGCCAGCCAGGCCAGGTAGTCCCGGTAGGAGGGGGCGGGCGGCAGCGCGGCGGTGTCGCCGTCCGCCGCGTACAGCGTGCACAGTTCGGTGATGAGCAGTGGGAGCGACCAGCCGTCCAGCAGGATGTGGTGGGCGGTCACGACGAGGACGTGCTCGGTGTAGCCGCGGACGAGAAGGAATCGGAGGAGCGGCGGCGCGGCCAGGTCGAACCGGTGGGCGAGTTCGCGTTCCGCGAGCGGCTCCGCGGCGGCCGCGGGGTCCCCCTCGGCCCGGGTCTCCTCCCACGCCACGTCGACGTCGGCGGGCACGAACTGGACAGGCTGGTCCAGGCCTTCGTGGGCGAATCCGGCACGCAGGTTGGGGTAGCGCTGCAGGAGTGCGCGGGCGGCACGCCGCAGCCGGGCGGTATCGATCCGGCCGTGCAGGGCCACCCGGCACTGCAGGGCGTAGACGTCCCCGTCGGCTCCGGTCAGCGCGTGGTGGAAGAGCAGCCCTTCTTGGAGGGGGCCAAGGGGGAGCACCTCGCTGATTCCGCTGGGTCGCTGAGTCAACGCCGTTTCCTCCACAGTGATTCGAGCTGGGCGAGCTGGTTGGCGTCGAGGGAGACCAGCGGTTCCTCCGGTGCGGGGGCGGCAGGTCCCTCCTCGGTGACGGGCTGGGCGACCGCGGCGAGGTCAGCGACCACGGGGTGGCGGAAGACGTGGCGGGCGCTGATCTCCCATCCGGCACTGCGGGCCCTGTGGACGAGGCGCAGGGTGAGGACGCTGTCGCCGCCGAGCGCGAAGAAGTCGGCGTCGGCTCCCACCTTGTCCAAGCCGAGGACTTCGGCGTAGACGGCGCACAGCGCGGCCTCCGCCTCGGTTGCGGGTTCGCGGACCGGCGCGGCGTTGTCGGCCGTGGGCGTGGGGTCGGGGAGGGCTTTGCGGTCGATCTTGCCGTTGGCGGTCAGCGGGAACTCGTCCACCACCACGAACGCCGACGGCACCATGTAGGCGGGCAGGGTCTCAGCGAGTGCGGTCCGCAACTCCCTGGGGGTGACCAGGCGTTCGGCTACCACATAACCGACGAGCCGCTGGTGGTTTCCGCTGTCGTTACGGGCCACCACCACTGCTTGGGAGATCCCGTCGATACGGGCGAGCGCGGTTTCGATCTCCCCGAGTTCGACGCGAAAACCGCGGATCTTGACCTGAAAGTCGGCACGACCCAGGAAATCCAACCGCCCATCCGATCGCCACCGCACCACATCCCCCGTGCGATACATGCGAGACCCGGGCGGACCATACGGATCAGCAACAAACCGCTGCGCAGTCAAATCGAACCGGCCGTGGTAGCCCCACGCCACCCCCTCACCAGCGATATACAGCTCCCCCGCCACACCTGGCGGCACCAGACGCAACCCCGCATCCAGCACATACACCCGCGTATTCGCCATCGGCACGCCAATGGTGACGGGGGCGCCGCTGCGTACCCGGTCGGCGGTCGACCAGATCGTCGTCTCCGTCGGCCCATACACGTTGTGGACGACGGCTGCCCGGCTGGCGAGCACGTCCGCCAGCGGTACGGGCAGCGCCTCGCCTCCCACGAGGATCCGCAACCCGTTGAGCACGTCCGGATCCTCGTCGGCGAGCATCTGCCACAGCGTGGGGGTGGCCTGCATGATCGTGGGCTGGCTGGCGCGCATGACCGCGGCGAGTTCCCGCGGATCGCGCACCGTGGCGGCGTCCACGAGGGTGATCGTCGCTCCGGCGAGGAGCGGCAGGTACAGCTCCAACGCGGAAATGTCGAAACTCACCGTGGTCACCGCAAGCCAAGAATCCTGCGGCCCCATAGGCACCCGCTCAGCCATATCGGTGAGGAAGTTCGCCAGATTACGGTGCGACACCACCACACCCTTAGGCCGCCCCGTCGACCCAGACGTGTACAAGATGTACGCCGCCCCATCCGGGCCGTCCCAGGCCGGTGCCGGAGTGTCGGGGGCAGCGGGTGCTGTATCGTCGAGGAGGATTCGGCCCACTCCCGCGGGTACTGCCGCCTCGAGTCCGCGAGTGGTGACCACGGTGACGGCGCCCGAGTCGGTGAGCATGAAGGCGAGACGCTCCGCCGGGAAATCCGGATCCAACGGCACATAGACCGCACCAACACGCTGCACAGCCAACAGCGCAGCCACCAGCTCCGGAACCCGCGGCAGCAACACCGCCACCACCTGACCAGGCCGCACCCCACCCGCAACCAGCAGACCAGCCAGTCGCTCCACCTCAGCATCCAACCGGGCATACGACCACACGGCCCCACCACAGCGCACCGCCACCGCCCCCGGCACACGCCGCGCCCACTCAGCCACCGCCCGATCCGGACGCACCGCCGTCACCGGCCGCCCCGTCGCATTCCACTCAGACACCAACCGGCGACGTTCTGCCCCCGACACCACCTCCACCCCAGCAACCGGACGACACGGGTCCGCGCAGGCGTGCTCCAACACGGTGCGGAGGCGCGCCACCAGCTGTTCCGCGCTGTCATGGTCGAACAGGTCGGCCGCATAGTTGAGGGCGATGTGGGCTCCGCCGTGCCCGTCCTCGATAAACGCGAACTCCAAGTCGAATTTGGCGGTGTCCAGCGGGACTTCAACGAGCCGGGTGGCCGCGCCGAACAGGCGGTCCACATCCGAAGGGCGACGCTGGTAGGAGACCATCGTCTGGAACAGCGGGTGGCGGCTGACCGCCCGGGGCGGTTTCACCGTGTCGACTACCGCGTCGAACGGCGCGTCGGCGCGGGCGAACGCTTCCAGGTCGACGGCACGGACCCGGTCCAGCAGGTCGGCGAAAGTAGGGTTGCCGGACAGGTTCACGCGCAACACCAGCGTGTTGAGGAAGAAGCCGACAGTGTCGTGGACGGCTTCGTCGGCGCGGTCGGCGACCGGGCTGCCCAACGGGATGTCGTCGCCGGCGCCCAGACGGTGCAAGAGCACGGCGACAGCGGCCTGGACCACCATGAAGACGGTGACGCCGTGCTGGGCGGCGAGGCGGCGCACAGCTTCGACCAGTTCAGGGGGGAGTTCGGCACGCGCTAGGCCGCCGCGGTGGCTTGCTGTCGCCGGCCGGGGCCGGTCGGTGGGCAGGTCCAGTTCGTCGGGCAGGTCCTGCAGGGCGTGCTGCCAGTAGTCGAGTTGGCGGCGCAGCGGACTGGCGGGGTCGGTGGCCTCGCCCAACCAGTCGTGCAGCGTGGCCGCGTAGTCGCTGTACTGGGCGGGCAGCGGCTCCCAGTCGGGGGCGCGTCCCGCGGCCCGCGCCCGGTAGGCGGTGTCCAGGTCGCGCAACAGCGGCGCGAAAGACCACTCGTCTGCGGCAATGTGGTGGCAGACGAGGAGCAGCACACAGCCGTCGACCTGTTCCCCGGTGATCATGCGGACTCGCAGGGGGATCTGGGTGGCGAGGTCGAAGGGCTGGGCGGTGAGTTCGGCGAGCAGGTCCGCCACCGGCCCTGCGGCCTGAACTTCCGCGACGTCGACCGCGGCGTCCTCGGGGGCGAGGAGAACCGGGTCGGGGCCGTCGTCGCTGCTGCGTACGAGGGTGCGCAGCACCTCGTGGCGGGCCACGAGGTCGCGGACTGCGGCGCGGAGAACATCGAGGTCGAGCCGGTCGGAGACGTGGACGGCGAGCGGCACGTTGTAGGCGCCGCGGGTCTGGTAGACCTGCTCGATGAGCCAGAGCCGCCGCTGGAAGTGGGAGAGGACAGGTGGGGCGTCTGGGCCGCGGCGGGTCACGGCGGGCCGCCGTCCGGTCTGTGTGGTGAGGCGGGCGGCAAGCGCGGCCGGGGTAGGTGCTTCGAACAGGTCGCGGACCCCGACGTCGACGCCGAGGAGGGCGCGGAGCCGGGCGACGACACGCAGTGAGAGCAGGGAGTGGCCGCCGAGCGCGAAGAAGTCAGCGTCCGCGGTGACGTCGGACCGGTCGAGGACAGCCGCGAAGACCTGGCAGACGATCTCCTCGTAGGCGGTGACCGGGTCCCGTCCGGCCGGGCCGTCCCCTGCTGCGGGCGCGGGGTCGGGGAGGGCTTTGCGGTCGATCTTGCCGTTGGCGGTCAGCGGGAACTCGTCCACCACCACGAACGCCGACGGCACCATGTAGGCGGGCAGGGTCTCAGCGAGTGCGGTCCGCAACTCCCTGGGGGTGACCAGGCGTTCGGCTACCACATAACCGACGAGCCGCTGGTGGTTTCCGCTGTCGTTACGGGCCACCACCACTGCTTGGGAGATCCCGTCGATACGGGCGAGCGCGGTTTCGATCTCCCCGAGTTCGACGCGAAAACCGCGGATCTTGACCTGAAAGTCGGCACGACCCAGGAAATCCAACCGCCCATCCGATCGCCACCGCACCACATCCCCCGTGCGATACATGCGAGACCCGGGCGGACCATACGGATCAGCAACAAACCGCTGCGCAGTCAAATCGAACCGGCCGTGGTAGCCCCACGCCACCCCCTCACCAGCGATATACAGCTCCCCCGCCACACCTGGCGGCACCAGACGCAACCCCGCATCCAGCACATACACCCGCGTATTCGCCATCGGCACGCCAATGGTGACGGGGGCGCCGCTGCGTACCCGGTCGGCGGTCGACCAGATCGTCGTCTCCGTCGGCCCATACACGTTGTGGACGACGGCTGCCCGGCTGGCGAGCACGTCCGCCAGCGGTACGGGCAGCGCCTCGCCTCCCACGAGGATCCGCAACCCGTTGAGCACGTCCGGATCCTCGTCGGCGAGCATCTGCCACAGCGTGGGGGTGGCCTGCATGATCGTGGGCTGGCTGGCGCGCATGACCGCGGCGAGTTCCCGCGGATCGCGCACCGTGGCGGCGTCCACGAGGGTGATCGTCGCTCCGGCGAGGAGCGGCAGGTACAGCTCCAACGCGGAAATGTCGAAACTCACCGTGGTCACCGCAAGCCAAGAATCCTGCGGCCCCATAGGCACCCGCTCAGCCATATCGGTGAGGAAGTTCGCCAGATTACGGTGCGACACCACCACACCCTTAGGCCGCCCCGTCGACCCAGACGTGTACAAGATGTACGCCGCCCCATCCGGGCCGTCCCAGGCCGGTGCCGGAGTGTCGGGGGCAGCGGGTGCTGTATCGTCGAGGAGGATTCGGCCCACTCCCGCGGGTACTGCCGCCTCGAGTCCGCGAGTGGTGACCACGGTGACGGCGCCCGAGTCGGTGAGCATGAAGGCGAGACGCTCCGCCGGGAAATCCGGATCCAACGGCACATAGACCGCACCAACACGCTGCACAGCCAACAGCGCAGCCACCAGCTCCGGAACCCGCGGCAGCAACACCGCCACCACCTGACCAGGCCGCACCCCACCCGCAACCAGCAGACCAGCCAGTCGCTCCACCTCAGCATCCAACCGGGCATACGACCACACGGCCCCACCACAGCGCACCGCCACCGCCCCCGGCACACGCCGCGCCCACTCAGCCACCGCCCGATCCGGACGCACCGCCGTCACCGGCCGCCCCGTCGCATTCCACTC